>NZ_AMGD01000053.1:0-8520 GCF_000297555.1 Paenisporosarcina sp. TG-14 | reverse complement strand
ACTTGAGTTGACAATTTACAAATTAAAATAAAAAAGAAGAAAAAGAAAAGGGTAAAAAAGGGTAAAATGTCAGAACTCATCATTATTGTTCACTGCCTTAACGATCAGGTTGAAATGGTGGAAGAAATTCTTTGGGATAATCTGGCACTTGGTGTTGCCAAGATGGACAATTCCTTCACACAAGTATAATTCGATTTTATTAACTAATGGATTAGCTTATATAAACATATCGTTATTTTCGGGAATTAACCGAAGTGAATTTGTTTGGAGGAGTTAAAATGAGCGTTCAAAATAAGACAGACTATGTACAAGATATTATTGAAATACAAAATAAACTATTTGAAATTAATTATACCTTTTGGATTGAACATGTACTCTTCTCCTTCAACTGGTGGTTTCTCATCATATTAACAATTTTGCCATGGGGAATATGGTGGAGATTCGTAGATAAAAAAAGAATAATAGAAATCTCACTTATGGGAACGCTTGTTATGATTACATCTGTCTTCTTAGATGTGGTGGGAATCTCATTTCTTCTTTGGGGATATGCATATAAGGATATACAAATGATTCCACTACTTAGTCCAATTGATTTAACAATTTTGCCAATTGTTTATATGTTTGTATACCAACTTTTTTCGAAATGGAAATCCTACCTCATTTCTCTTATTGCGGCGGCAACAGTATCTGCTTTTATCGTAGAGCAACTATTTGAGTGGATGGATATCTATCAATTATATAGCTGGAAACACATTTATTCGTTCTTCATTTACATTGCAATTGGTATCGTTTTCAAATGGCTTATTCAGAAAATGAAAGAACATCAAGTTCAGGAATCGGTAGAATAAAAAAATCGAGATTGATTATTCCTGTGACGGATATGATTGAAGTCAGGTAGTTCTCCATAATAAAACAAACCCAAATTATCTTTATGATATTTGGGTATTTTGTTTGGAGATATATGGCTTGTAGGAAATTACATTTTGATATTTACAAGGTGAAAATGGATATAAATAGACTTAATTATACAAAAAAATATTCATATTGTAGAATAGATAGTGAAGACTAATCAGTTCCCTACATCATGAAAAGAATCACAAATATGAAATTCAGACTTTTTTTATCGTCTTGCATCAATTGTTATACTTTAGGAGGTACAGATATTTTGAGTAATAAAATAGGTAAAGATTTTTCAAAAGGTGAAGAAATAGCCAATTCAGTAACACACGGCATAGGAATATTATTAAGCATAGCAGCCCTTGTACTACTTATTGTATTTGCAGCTATGAAAGGTGACGCTTGGGACATTGTCACATTCACTATTTATGGTTTTACCATGACTTTTTTATATACATCTTCAACATTATTGCATAGTTTCCCAAATGGGAAAGCGAAAGATTTCTTTGATTTTTTGGATCACTCTGCCATTTATTTTTATATTGCTGGTAGCTATACGCCTATTTTATTATTAGTAATTCAAGGTGCTTTAGGTTGGACTCTATTTGGAATTGTATGGTTTTTAGCAATCGCAGGGACTGTCTTTAAAGCTTTCTTTGTAAAAAGATTTATCGTTTTATCCACCATTCTATATGTTGTGATGGGTTGGATCATTATATTTGCTTGGAATCCTCTTATTGAAAACTTATCAAAAGAAGCATTAATTTTGTTGGTTTCAAGTGGATTATTATATACGTTAGGTTCCGTATTTTATATGTGGCGAGGTTTTAAATACCATCACGCAGTGTGGCATTTGTTTGTCATGGGTGGAAGTGTTGCTTTCTTTTTCTTTGTGTTAATTTATTTAATTTGACCAATAAAAACTTTTTTTAGCTATTTACTAATATGAGAAATTATTTAGTATAAATTCTAATTTATTAGGCAATGCTAGATTAAAAGAGGTCAAAACATGAAAAAACAGTATATCATTTTAATTACACTTATACTTATCGTACTATTCGCCTTAACATCTAATCCATCAAAAGATGATTACGTCTCATTTGTTAAAGATGAAAGCAACGGAGAAAGTAAACTGGTAGTAATGATTAAAGGTCCAATAATTGATTCGTTTACCACTAAAAAGAATTATGGTATTTTTTCTTTATACGAGACTAAATTTGAAGAAGAAAAAGAAGAAAAACTTTTAGCGGTTGGTCTTTTCAATAATTTCATCTGGGTCAATGCCCCTGAAAACTCACCAGAAAAATAGGTGAGTTTTTTCGTTTAGAACTATTAAATTAATAAAATTTTTTCCATGGAATTTGATCTAAAAAAAAACTACTATCACCATTCGTAATAAATTCTGAATATTTCTCTACTATGATGCTATATTTAACTTGTAAAAAGTATTCTGAAAAAGAATGGAGTCAAAAACCATGAGCGAAAAGAATCTTTTGTTCGAAGCATTTAAACAAACCAAGTATCAGGTAGCTGGTCATGGGAAAAGAGAGGTTCATATACTAAAAGAGGCATTGCAAGAATTTGATGGCCAGCAAGAAAGTGATATATATGGTAAGGGGAAAATTATCGAAGACTTTCAAGTGAAAATGGCAACTTATTTAGGCAAAGAAACGGCGGTATTTTTCCCAAGTGGAACGATGGCGCAGCAAATTGCTTTAAGAATATGGTGTGATAAAAAAGATCTGAGAAAAGTTGCATATCATCCATTATGCCATTTAGAGATTCATGAGGAAGATGGATTAAAGGAATTGCATCAAATTGAGCCTGTTCTACTTGCTAATAAAAATAGATTGATTGAATTAGACGATGTGTTGAGTATGGAAGACGAAGTAGCATGCATATTGCTTGAATTACCTCAACGTGAAATTGGCGGTCAATTACCAGACTACGAAACGATAGAAAATATTTCCGAATATTGCTGTAATAAAGGAATTAAGTTACATCTGGATGGCGCTAGATTATTTGAAATCCTTCCATACTATAAAAAGTCTGCAGTTGAGGTTTGTAGTCTTTTTGATAGTGTGTATGTTTCTTTATACAAAGGAATTGGTGGGATTGCCGGAGCAATTCTTGCGGGTGATAGAGATTTTACTGAGAAATCGAAAGTATGGAAAAGACGTCACGGCGGGGATTTAATCAGTCTGTATCCGTATATAATTAGTGCTGATTATTATTTTGATCAAAGATTAGAAAAAATGGAGCAATATTATGTAGAAGCGAAAGAGCTCGCTCAGATGTTTAACTCCTGCCATGCAGTGTCCACTATGCCGTTAGAACCTGTTTCAAATATGTTTCATGTCCATTTTCATACATCAAAAGAGCAGCTAGAGGCTGTTTTAGTGGGAATTTATGAGGCTACAGAAGTTGGTTTAACTAGCTACATAAGAGCAACAAGTGAGGAAGCGTGTTATTACGAAGTAAGCATTGGAGACCTGTATGCTGCTCTACCTAAAGAAAAAGTGAAGCAGGTATTTCTAATGCTTGATCAGAGAATGAGAGAACTGAAGAATTAAATTCATATTTAATGGCAATCTGCTAGTGTTATGAAAAAATCTAAATAGGACTTCTACGAGTATAAAGCTCGTAGGAGTTCTATTTTTTGGGCAGGATTTTCAGTAAAGATAATTAAAAGGAATTCATGATCAACAAAAAATACAGTATAGTGCTAGTGCTTTTAAGTGAATCTGAAGTGTTTTCACCTGTTGCTACTCTTCCATTTCCCCTAGAATAAGTGATTAAATTAAGAACAACTAAGATAACTAAAACTATTCGGTATTTTAAGTCATCTTCGCTCATATCATGTATTAATCAAGCCCTGAATGGAGGGAACTATGGATATTTTAAATAAGGTGAAGAGTTACCGTGAAGAAGAAAACAAACTTAAGTGGGAAGGCACATTTTCCGAATACTTAGCCATTGTGAAGGAAAGACCAAGCGTTGCCCAAACGGCTCATTCACGCGTTTATAATATGATAAAGAGTTCTGGTTTAACGGAAAGAAACGGTCAGAAATTGTACCATTTTTTCGGGGAAGAAATATTTGGGCTTGAGCTGGCGCTTGAACGACTTGTAGAAGAATACTTTCATCCAGCTGCAAAAAGACTTGATGTTCGAAAACGTATTTTACTCTTAATGGGGCCAGTTAGTGGTGGGAAATCGACCATTGTAACACTGCTAAAACGTGGTTTTGAGAAATACTCCAAGACAGATGAGGGCGCAGTTTATTCAATTAAAGGTTGTCCTATGCACGAAGATCCACTCCACCTTATTCCGCATGAGTTGCGTACCGATTTTTTTGATGAGTATGGGATTCATATAGAGGGAAGTTTGTCACCGTTAAACGTAATGCGGCTTGAGAAGGAATATCATGGACATCTTGAAGATGTAATGGTTGAGCGTATTTTCTTCTCTGAAGACAAACGAGTTGGAATCGGAACGTATACTCCATCTGACCCGAAATCACAAGATATTGCTGATTTAACGGGTAGTATTGATTTTTCAACGATTGCAGAATTTGGTTCTGAATCTGACCCTCGTGCCTATCGTTTTGATGGTGAATTAAATAAAGCAAACCGTGGAATGATGGAATTTCAAGAAATGTTAAAATTAGATGAAAAATTCCTTTGGTTGTTGTTATCTTTGACACAGGAAGGTAATTTTAAAGCAGGTAGATTTGCATTAATTAGTGCTGATGAGTTGATTGTAGCCCATACGAACGAAACAGAGTATCTTTCATTTATTTCTAATAAGAAAAATGAGGCACTTCATTCAAGAATTATTGTCATGCCGATTCCGTACAATTTAAAAGTTAGTCAGGAAGAACGGATTTATGAAAAAATGATTAAGGATAGTGATATGACGCATGTACATATTGCTCCCCAGGCACTTCGAGCTGCTGCAATTTTTTCGATTTTGACAAGACTGGAAGTTCCTAAAAAACAAGGTATTGATATTGTGAAAAAAATGCGACTTTATGATGGGGAAAATGTGGAAGGATTTAACCAAATTGATGTCGAGGAACTTCAGAAGGAGTTTCCAAATGAAGGGATGAATGGAATTGATCCGCGTTATGTGATCAACAGAATTTCATCAGCAATCATTCGTAAGGAAGTTCCATCCATTAATGCACTGGATGTTTTACGTTCACTAAAAGAAGGGCTAGACCAACATGCCTCTATTTCAACGGAAGACCGGGATAAATATATGAATTATATTGGCATAGCTAGAAGAGAATATGATGAAATTGCCAAGAAAGAAATTCAAAAAGCCTTTGTCTATTCCTATGAAGAGTCAGCAATAACGTTAATGGATAATTACCTTGATAATGTAGAGGCATTTTGTAATAAGAATAAAATTAGAGATGTGCTAACGGGTGAAGAAATGAATCCCGACGAAAAACTAATGCGCTCCATAGAAGAACAAATTGGCATTTCAGAAAATGCTAAAAAAGCGTTTAGAGAGGAAATACTCATTCGCCTTTCTGCCTATGCTAGAAAAGGAAAACGTTTTGAATATAACTCTCATGAGCGTTTACGTGAAGCCATTCAAAAGAAACTTTTTGCGGATTTAAAAGATGTTGTCAAAATTACCACTTCATCCAAAACACCAGATGAATCACATCTCAAAAAGATTAACGAAGTAGTCGCTAGATTAATTGATGAACATGGTTATAATTCTATTTCAGCCAATGAATTATTACGTTACGTTGGTAGCTTGCTCAATCGCTAATGTATTAATATGGATGAAAACAAGACTGATTACTTTTCATTAGTCTTGTTTTTTTTTATTAATTACTGGCAATAACTTGTTTGCTGAAGCATATTATAAGAGAATCAAAAACTTTCTAATAATAGATGGGTGTGGGTATAAATGAACGAAAAACCTAATGATCGTTTTGTCATCTCACAGGAAAACTGGACTCTCCATCGAAAAGGACACCAAGATCAGATCCGACATATGGACAAAGTAAAAGAAGCGATTAAGAATAATTTACCCGACTTAATTAGTGAAGAGAGTATTATCATGTCAAATGGACGAGATGTTATTAAAATTCCAATTCGTTCGTTAGATGAGTACAAAATTCGATACAATTCCGATAAGTCAAAACACGTTGGCCAAGGGGATGGCGATAGTAAAATAGGTGATGTTGTTGCTGGTGATTCTGAGGATGGAAAAAAAGGTTCAGGGAAAGGGAAAGAAGCTGGGGACCAAGCAGGGCAAGACTTTTATGAAGCAGAGGTCACAATATCCGAGTTAGAAGATGTTCTTTTCAAAGAGATGGAGTTACCGAACTTGAAACGAAAAGAACAAGCTGACACAACAACCGAAAAAATTGAATTTAATGATATTCGCAAAAAAGGACTTATGGGTAACATTGATAAGAAGCGCACGATATTAACAGCTATCAAAAGAAACTCTATAAATGGAAAGGCTGAAATTACACCAATCCATAATGATGACTTACGTTTTAAAACATGGAATGATGTGCTGAAACCTGAATCCAAAGCAGTTGTTCTAGCAATGATGGATACGAGTGCGTCCATGGGTAACTTTGAAAAATATATGGCTAGAAGCTTCTTTTTCTGGATGACTAAGTTTTTACGTTCCAAATATGAAACGGTTGAAATTGAATTTATCGCTCATCATACAGAAGCTAAAGTAGTTTCAGAAGAAGATTTTTTTTCAAAGGGAGAAAGCGGTGGAACCATTTGTTCATCCGCTTATGAAAAAGCACTAGAGCTAGTTGAACAAAAGTACAATCCAGCGCTGTTCAATATTTACCCATTTCACTTTTCAGATGGAGAAAATATGTCGAGGGATAATGAAAAGTGTGTGAAGCTTGTAAATGAACTGATGGAAGTTTCCAGCATGTTTGGATATGGAGAAGTGAATACGCATAGTCGATATTCAACATTAATGACCACATATAAGTCAATTTCTAACCCTAAGTTTCGTCACTATGTATTGAAAGAAAAACATGATGTTTACAATTCATTAAAAAGCTTTTTTCAAAAAGATATGACTTCCGTTTGAATGGGATAGTGCATGCACTTGGAAACGAAAATAAATAGTCGAAGGGATTTAATTGATGGAAACAAAACTTCATCGTGCAATTGCTGAGATCACTGAAATTGCCTCTGGATTTGGCCTTGATTATTATCCGATGCATTATGAGATTTGTCCTGCTGATATTATTTATACATTCGGTGCTTACGGCATGCCAACACGTTTTACCCATTGGAGTTTTGGAAAGCAATTTCATAAAATGAAACTGCAATACGATTTGGGATTAAGTCAAATTTATGAGCTAGTCATTAATTCAAATCCTTGTTATGCGTTTTTACTGGATACAAATAGTTTAACGCAAAATAAGCTCATTATTGCTCATGTACTTGCCCACTGTGACTTCTTTAAAAATAATGTTCGCTTTTCCAATACTAGAAAAGATATGGTCGAGAGCATGACGGCAACCGCTGAGAGAATTGCTAATTATGAAATGCTTCATGGTAAAGAAGAAGTAGAACGTTTTTTAGACGCTGTATTAGCCATTCAAGAGCATATTGATCCTTCCATTATCAGACCTAAACTACCAGACTATGTTTTGGATGAGGAAGAAGAAGAAGAAGTTGTGCGTAAAACTGCTTATGATGATTTGTGGAATTTAGATCGATCAGCAGCTGATAAGAAAAAAGCAATCGTTCAAAAAAGAAAAAAATTCCCACCTAAGCCTGAGAAAGATTTATTACTATTTATTGAGCAGTACAGTCGTGAACTGGAAGATTGGCAACGCGATATTTTAACCATGATGCGAGAAGAAATGCTTTATTTTTGGCCACAGTTAGAGACGAAAATTATGAATGAAGGCTGGGCCAGCTATTGGCATCAACGTATCATAAGAGAAATGGACTTAACAACTGATGAGGCGATTGATTTTGCTTCATTAAACGCTGGGGTAGTTCAACCTTCTAAAACATCTATTAATCCATACTATTTGGGATTGAAAATTTTTGAGGACATCGAAAAGAGATACGATAATCCAACCGCAGAAATGATCAAATTAGGAGTTAAGCCAAATTCAGGTAGAGAAAGAATGTTTGAAGTAAGAGAAATTGAATCAGACATTTCATTTATTCGGAACTACTTAACAAAAGAATTGGTTAAGAAGGAAGATCTGTACCTATTTGAAAAAAAGAGTGGAAAGTATGAAATTACAGATAAAGATTATGAAAATGTAAGAGACCAGCTTGTCTCTATGAGGGTAAATGGAGGGTTCCCATATATTGTAGTTGAAGAGGGAGACTACTCTCGCAACGGTGAACTGTATCTAAAACATGGCTATGAAGGAACCGAACTAGATCCTCACTACTTAGAAAATGTACTGCCATATATTTATCAACTGTGGGGACGTTCTGTTTATTTGGAAACGTATGTAGAGAATAAACCTATTCTTTATTCGTATGATGGAAAAAAAGTATTTCGTCGTTTATTATAACTATTTACAAAACAAAAACAGATAGACATGATTGTCAGGAAATAATTCGAAAACATAGCGGAGACTTAGAAT
>NZ_AMGD01000052.1:0-28419 GCF_000297555.1 Paenisporosarcina sp. TG-14 | reverse complement strand
GACTTGAGTTGACAATTTACATTAATTTACTTAACTTAATATAGACATGGATCATCATCAAATAAAAAATTAGTAAAGAGAGGTGATTAACTTGTTTAAAGATAATATAACTGAGGTATTCGATTTTTTATTTTACGATGATAAAGATTCAGTTATAACTTTTAAAAAAGGAAAAGGAATTTTAAAAATGAATCCTGTGGCTAGAGAATTTTTCTCGTGTCACAAGATCGATGAACTTGAAAAAAAAATGGACAAGTCATCATTAATAATTTGGAATAATTTTTTACAAGATGCAATAATTTCAACTATTGCAAAATGTCAAATTTACTTATTAGACTCGTGTGAAAATGTTTTTCTTTTTGAAGGATGCTATGATCGATCGAATTTCCAGTATGTTATTCGTTTTAAACAAGCTCAAAAGAAAATTATATCTAGTGGAAACGTTTTAGATTTTTTAAAGTATGAATCGATTTTCAAACATGCTCCATACGGATTAATATTGACGTCTGTTGAAGGCGTAATTATTGAAGTTAACCAAAAAATTGATATTTTTTTTGAAATATCTTCACGTGAATTTGTTGGGGAAAATTTTAAGTTACTATTTGATTTGTTACCTGATTCAAAACCTGATTCAATTCAATATATGAAGACATTATTAACTAAAGGCTCTGCAGAGCTGATAGCATCTAAATTTGATGAAAGTGGAGTAGAGAAGTTTTATCATGTAATCTCCATTTTTAATGAAAATGTAAATATATATATGACTGTCATTTGTGATGATACAGAAAAGATTCATCTAAGAAAACAAATAGAACATTTGCGCTCGTTATCAACATTAGGGCAATTGGCTGCTAGTATTGCACATGAAATACGTAATCCGATGACTTCTCTAAAAGGATTTACTCAATTACTGTCACATCAAGTAACTAAAGAAGGTAGCCAGTATCTTAGCATAATAGAGAGTGAACTTAATCGTATGGATTCTATTCTCAATGAATTCTTAGTGTTATCAAAGCCAACTGAGAAATCTTTTCGTTTTATTTCCTTATCATCACTAATCTCACAAGTTGTTGATTTTATGCATCCTCAAGGAATACTTAAAAACATAGAATTTGATTATGTTTCATGTGATCAGGGGTCTGACTGCATTCTAGGAGACTCTTATGAATTAAAGAAAGTATTTATGAATATTTTAAAAAATGCAATTGAAGTGATGCCTAAAGGAGGAAAAGTCACGATAACTCAAAATTTAATTGAAAATAATCAAGTTCGTGTATCAGTGACAGATCAAGGTGAAGGTATAACTGCAGATCAAATGCATAAAATCTTTTTGCCTTTTTATACTTCTAAACAACAAGGAACTGGCTTAGGTCTTCCGCATGCAGTTCAAACAATCGAAGATCACGGAGGATATATAGATGTTGAAAGTGAAATTAATCAAGGGACTACGTTTAATCTTGTTCTCCCACTTTATCCAATGGATTCATTAGAAGTGAATTTGATACCTGATAAACAATATGCAAAGTCTTCTAACTAGCTAAAAGTCTTCTGATATACAATTAAAAAATACCTTTTTAAAATTAAATTATTACGTACTCTCCAATGGAAAAAAAGAACAATGGGACATCTCATACGCTTTAGGAAAGACATACTAATTATTATCATTTTGACAAAGTTCTTATGTTCCCTATATACTAGTTTTAATTAGAGATAATGGGAATAAAGGTGATTTGAATGAAATCTGAAGAATTAACACAATCCTTAAAGTTATTTATCGTACTCTCAAGAGCACATAAAGCAATACATGAAAGTACGAATCAATTTTTTCAAAAGAACGGGTTAAATCCAACTGAATTCGCGGTGTTAGAGTTGTTATTCCATAAAGGCAGACAACCTTTGCAAAAAATAGGTAATAAAATCTTACTTGCCAGTGGATCAATTACGTATGTTATCGATAAGCTTGAAAAGAGAGGCTTCATAAACCGTGTTTCTTGTCCGTCAGACCGTAGGATAACGTTTGCTGAAATTACTACTGAAGGGGAAGCTTTCATGGCTACGTTGTTTCCAGAGCATGAAAAACAGTTGCATGAGATAATGTCTGCTCTTAATCCTGATGAAAAAGATCAAGCCATCGTTTTATTAAAGAAGTTAGGCTTATCAATTAAAGATTTATCATATTAATAATAAAAATTCCGGCTCAATTATTGAGCCGGAACTTTTATTGTTTTTCTGCTATTGTTTCGCCCATTTTTAAGAATGCATCTGTTAGATTATAAGCATTCCTGTCAAAAATTGTTAATCGAACAATAAGATTCTCTTTTTCAAATACAATTCCTGTAACTGTACCTATTTCCGCAATCATTTCATATCCAATTTGATTTGAAATGCCTTCACCTTGAGGTAATTTTTCTTTATCGCTAATTTGCAAGGGTTCTTTACCAAAAGTAACAGCAGCCATTGTTTCTTTCATATTGTTGGCAATTATTTCATAAGATGCTTCATCCTTTGAAATAGTTTCTATTCGCATGAATACTGCTGAGTTCTCTTCTAAGAAAAGAGCATCTTTATTAGGTTCTTCCCCTGTTAAGCTAAATTCATCTAATTTGTATATTGAATAATTTTGTTCGTCGCTCTCAGTTAATTTCGCCGAGTCTTCTTTTACTTCCCCACTTACTAAATAAGTGAGTATTTTATCTGTACCTCTTTCTTCAGTCACCGGTTGTTCTTGTTCGTTTTCATCTTCTTCTGGAATTACTTCAACATCCTTTGTTTCTTCAGTTTCAACTTGCGTATTAGGTTCATCTTTACTAGTAGATTCATCTTTTGAGTTACATGCAGCAAGCATGGATATAACGAGTGTTAGCAATGCAATTAAAAGCCATGTTTTTTTCATTAAATATTCCCCCTTCAAGTGGTAGTCATGATGTAGTAGTTATTTGTTTCAAGAATTGAGTGGTAATACTAGAAATAGGAGGACAGTCATTGTAATATGAGCAATAATGATAAGCGGCATACTTTTTTTCCACTCATACAAGAATCCCCAAAGCAACCCAGAAGTAATTGCAGCAAACACGCCTAACCAAAATCCACTAAAAGACATGGATAAGCCGAAAAGTATTGAAGATGCCAAAACGGAAAAGAAGGGGCTCATATAAGCTTTTAATTTTTGTTGGATAAAACCGCGCCAAAATAATTCTTCCCCTGGTATGATAATTAGTATTAGTAATATATAGTGCCAAACTGAGGTTGGTCCAAAGTCAGTTAAAAATTGTTCAACTGAAATCGCTGCTTTATCAGTAAATATGGAGAAAAAACGATAAGCAATTGCGATAAGACCATAAGTGAGTGTACCATAGCCAATACCAAAAACTAAGTACTCCCATGTTTGCACTTCGTCTTCTATTTTACCGATAACAAATGATAAGGCCATAAATAATAGCATTGTGAACGTATACATATACCAAAAAATTTTTTCATTTGAAAACGCGAAGAATAGTAATACATAGACTGCAACTAGTAAGGCAGTCCATCGTAGATGAGGAGCTAAAATATTCAATATTTACACCTCCAGTAAATTTTATTTTTATTCTCATATGTAGATGGTTAAGAGTTTCGTTCTTTAAGGTATACTACTTTATAGCGTTTATGTTAACAACTATTAATTCATATATCTGCTACCATCCTTAGACTTTTAGCTCCTTCACTAAGTTATATTTAATATTGCATGATATTTTTTCTGCCGTAAAGTTTTTTTGCAACAGCTTAAAAACATTTTAGTTTTTATAAATAAAGGAGATATTTGATGAATACATATATACAACAGCTGGATGAATTAAGGGAGGGGGTTGTATCCTCCATTTCAATTGGAAAAGAAGAATTTTTTGAATTTCGAGAAGTACTAATTCAACGAGAAGACTTTAAGCATTTCCGTGGTACTGCAAAACAAGGTGGGTTTGTTATTTATACATACGAAGCAAATTCCCGAAGTTGATAAAATTTCGTTCTTCATCTAAATAAAGATGTGTTAAAAAAATTGTGAAAAGTGTATAATATATGGTGATATGAATATGCAATGGGAGGAATAACGTGCCAAAATTAATTCTTGAGGAATTAGAACATACGAGAGAGAAAATGATTCAATCCGCGCTTGAAAATGGTTTTGGAAACGTTAACACTATCCATCTTAGTGAAAAGCTAGATCAACTATTAAATGCATATCATTTGAAAATTTCCCTATAAAATAAAAATGAACTTATTCTAGAACTAAGCGATACTTGCTTAGTTCTTTTGTGTAAGACTCAAATATATTATGTACTCGAAAAATCTATAAGATACCTAAAATTAAAAGCAACTGACTAGGAGATATATGTCATTACTTATCAGGTCTGAAGAATCATTGCTCGTTTCAAACTGTATTAGAATGTATTCAGAATCAAGTACAATGTTTTAATTAATAAAGCTTTTAATAAAATATTTTTAAAAATAGGTTTAAAGAAATTGAAATATGGGGAAAGTATATTTGAACACAGCAACATTCTCATTTCCCCCTTTTTATAGGACACTTTCCCGAGAGGAATGTGTCCTACTTTTTTGTTTATAGAGGTTATTCCCACTGTGTATGTATACTTCTCTTTAAATCTAAGTTAACAGAGGATTAAGTAAGTCCATTTAAGTTTCTAAATATAGACTACGTATGTACTGCATACTGTAGATACATTGAAATTGTAATTTAAAAACAATCTATTAAGACTTCCTAATGTATAAAATGGTTGTTTATACATTAGGACTTACAAATGTTTAACTACTTTATGTTCATCGTAAAAAAACATCACCATTTTCGGAATGTTCCGATGCTTATATGTAGGAACTTTGGTAAACTAATAGACATCAGATAATGAATCAACAAATTGGGGGATGAGGGTACATAATGATTGAGAAAAAACATATAGGCTTTATAGGTACAGGAGTTATGGGTAAAAGTATTGTAAAACATTTATTATCTTCTGGTCATAAAGTTTCAATTTTTACACGTACAAAAGAAAAAGCGCAAGATTTAATTGATATGGGTGCAAAGTGGGCTCAATCCCCAGGTGAAGTCGCATCACAAGTTGACGTGGTTTTTATTATGGTTGGTTATCCATCCGATGTTGAAGACGTTTTTTACAGTGAACAAGGAGTATTTGCAAACGGGAAGTCAGGATTAATTGTTGTTGATTTGACTACTTCTAAACCTACTCTTGCTATTGAACTTTATGAAAAAGCATTAACATATGGTATGAGTTTACTTGATGCACCCGTCTCAGGAGGAGATGTTGGAGCAAAATTAGGGAAATTATCTATTATGGTCGGTGGCGATAAAGAAGTCTTCGATTCTATTACCCATTTGTTTAAGCTATTTGGAGAGCATATTGTTTATCAGGGTAATGCAGGAGCAGGCCAACATACCAAAATGGCTAATCAAATTGCCATTGCCTCTAATATGATTGCAGTATGTGAAGCAATCACATATGCTAAAAAAGCAAAGCTAAATCCAGAAACGGTCTTACAGTCAATTTCAATGGGGGCTGCTGGATCTTGGTCTTTATCAAATCTGGCACCTCGTATGTTAAAAGATGATTTTGAACCAGGATTTTATATAAAGCACTTCATTAAAGATATGGGTATTGCATTGGATGAAGCTAAAACAATGGGTATCCAATTGCCAGGTTTAGAAATGGCTTACTTAATGTATCAAAATCTAGCAGAACAAGGATTTGAAAATGAAGGAACACAAAGTTTAATAAAAGCTTACAATAAATAGATTAAAACTTAGCGGGGTGTTAAGAGTGGACAATCAACAAACGGCTCCACGGAGTCCATTGGCTCTTTATTTAGCATTACCGATTTTATCTTGGGCTTTTTATGACTTTGCAAATACGATTTTTTCGTCCAATATCAACACTATATTTTTTCCGTTTTACACGGATGAAATTATTGGAACAAGCGAAGCAAGACAACAAGTAGCAAGTACGTTTGTATCATATGCTAATGCAGTTGCCAGTTTTTTCTTAGTTATTTTTTCTCCATTGTTTGGTGTGTGGATTGACCGAACAGGTTACAAAAAACGATTCATTGTATGGTTTACATCCATTTCAATCATCGCAACTTTTATGATGGGGGTTTTTGGAGGTATACAAACGGATGCACTTATATGGGGAATACCACTGTCTTATGCATTGGTCGTTATAAGTTTCGTTATTGCAAAATTCTTTTTCAATTCGAGTCTTGTTTTTTATGACTCGATGATGAGTGATTTAGGAACAAAGCAAGAAATGCCTTTGATCTCTGGATTCGGAGTGGCAGTAGGCTATATAGGGACGATTGTTGGATTGCTTGTTTATTTACTAGTCAGTGAGGGGGAATTTCACAAAGCATTTATTCCAACCGCCATTTTATATTTATTGTTTTCATTACCATTATTTTTTATCAATAAAGATACACCGATACCTAAAAATAAACGAGTAAAGGGTTCATTCTTTGACGGTTATAAAGAAATCATTAAAACGATTAAAGACATGAAATCAAACAAGCCCGTCTTTACTTTTATGGTTGCGTATTTTTTTATTAACGATGCAATCGCAACAACAATTGCCATGATGGCAATTTATGCAACGGTGATTGTCGGCTTTTCATCCGGCCAATTCATTATTTTATACCTTGTGTCTACGATATCCACCGTAATTGGATCTTTTGCATTTGGTTATATTACAAAAAAGATTGGAGCCAAAAATTCTGTAACGATTGTCGCTGTGTTAATGATTGTTGCATTATTTGTTGCAGTTTTTGCTTTAGAACAGTGGATGTTCTGGATAGCAGGCAGTATGTTCGGCGTATCTCTGGGATCAATGTGGGTTACATCGCGTACATTAATTATTGAACTAACACCAGATGACAAGAGAGGTCAATTCTTTGGTTTGTTTGCATTCTCTGGTAAAGTTTCTTCAATAATTGGACCAGCAATTTACGGGACCATAACGTATCAATTACAAGATTATGGACCACTTGCAAGTCGAATTGCATTATCCACATTGATTGTAATGACCGTCATAGGACTAATCATTCATTTACGTGTAAAGCAAGATTCATCAAAAGTCAGTTCTGTTTAGATACTTTAAATAAATAACAGCCGGAACACTTTAATGGTGTCCGGCTGTTTGTTACTATCAATTAATCTAAATATGTGCTACCAAAAGTATAAGATTTCTTTTTTATTGGCTGTGTTTTGGCCTTTGAAGTGGAAGCAAGTGAGGGGTTCCTCTTTACGATAGATGGGTGTAAGCCTGTATACTCACTTAATAGTTGTTTAGCCATATTTAAACTCATTCTTCTTTGTGGATTACGGTAGTTTTCATCTAAATGGCCTAAATGAGTAAGGTTTTGAAAATCTTCTTTTTTGGGCAGTAAATGAAAATAATAATCAGCACATTGAATTAATACAGAAGATTGTTGTTGACTATATCGAGGTTTTTCTACAAAGTGTAATCCTAATTTTTTGGCTCGTCCGGTTTCAATCATCTTTTCAATTGTGAGCCTTTTTAATTCATAAAGATATTTGTTATCTGTAGCTGTTTTAGCATGACGATTAACTGAATATATAGCTGAAGCAAGTTGTTCATCAGTTTTAATTGGTTTCATGAAACCCCACCTTTCGCATCTTATAAAATAGAGAAATAAAGCTAGAATTAAGAAAAATTCAGAGCATTCAATTAACTATTATCATACCAATTCCTTCCCAATTTGTATAGGAAAAAAGAAAAATATATGGAAAAGGTGAAAAAATATGAAAAAAAAGACAGCTATTATAGATATAGGATCTAATACGATTCGCTTAGTAATCTATTCTTATGATCAAAAAAGAGGACTTCGAGAATTTGAAAATATAAAGATAGTGGCACGATTACGTACATATATTCAAACAAATGGAGAAATGTCTGAAGAAGGTATTCAACTTCTAGAAGAAATATTAAAGTCATTTAGACAAATGCTAAAAGATTATAATGTACAAGACGTACTTGCAACGGCAACAGCTGCAATACGACAAGCCACTAATCAAGTTGTAATTGTTAACCGTATGAAAGAAAAAACTGATTTTGAAATCG
The DNA here is from genome assembly GCF_000297555.1 of Paenisporosarcina sp. TG-14. Classification (NCBI taxonomy): domain Bacteria; kingdom Bacillati; phylum Bacillota; class Bacilli; order Caryophanales; family Caryophanaceae; genus Paenisporosarcina; species Paenisporosarcina sp. TG-14. The sequence goes on along the minus strand of NZ_AMGD01000052.1, from coordinate 20,281 downwards.
ATGTATTAACTGGAGACGAAGAAGCGTATTTTGGTTTTTTAGCAGTCGCACATTCTGTTCCAAATGAGTCAGCCGTTACGATAGATATTGGTGGGGGAAGCACAGAAATCACTTTTTTTATTAATAAAAAATTACAAAAAACACATAGTTTCCCTTTTGGAGTTGTTACTCTTCAACAACAATTTATGAAAGAAGATAAAATAACAGTCATTGAAAAAAAACAATTAGCATTGTTTGCAGAAGCTCAATTTCGTTCGCTCCCTTGGCTTAGTGGTCTGAAGTTGCCCGTTATCGGCATTGGTGGCAGTGCACGAAATATTGCGCAAATTGATCAACAACGAAAACAATACCCAATTTCAAGTGTACATCAATATAAAATGAAAGTGCATGATGTAAATATATTGAGCGATACATTGTCTGACTTGTCATTTTCCGATTTGAAAAAAACTGACGGCTTATCTAGTGACCGAGCGGATATCATTCTACCAGCGCTTGAAGTGTTCCGAGCATTAATGAAGGTGGTCGAAGCTGATGAGTTCATGTTCAGTGGTAAAGGGTTGAGAGAAGGAATCATGTTAAACCGTGTTTTAAATACGAATCCAGAAGCGCTAGATAAGAATAAAGTTTTTGAGCATAGCTGTGAGGCTTTAGCGGCAGAATATGAAATAAATCAACAAGAGGCTAAACATCTCCAATTTTTAGCGCAAAAAATTTATCTAGCATGCTCTAAGAATAAAATGATTCAAGAGTCTCCAGGTAGCTTACAATTACTAAAAAGAGCAGCAGCATTGTTTTATTTAGGTGAATATATTGACGCAGAATCTGCAAGTCAACATACATTTTATATATTATCAAATCGCTCTATTGATGGTTTAGATCATTTAAATCGTGTGAAATTGGCACTAGTAGCTTCTTATAAAAATAAAGATAATTTTAAGCGTTACGCTGCTCCATTTGAACAATGGATTGATAAAAATGAGTTAAAACATTTGCGCGATTTGGGAGCCATTTTGAAATTTGCTTATGGTTTAAATGGTTCAAAACGATCTATTGTTAACGATGTCTTAATGGAATCTTCTAAAGATGGTGTACAGTTGAAGATATATGTTGATGGAAATGCAATGGCCGAAGAATATCAAGCGGGCAAACAAAAGAAACACCTAGAACGATTATGTAAATGTGAAGTCAACATACAATTTATTGTAAAGGATGGAGAATCTTATGACTGAGCGACCTTCTTTGCTTGATATTGATAAACCTGAGTACTATAACAATCGTGAACTTAGTTGGCTAGCTTTTAATGAACGTGTACTACAAGAAGCAGAAGATGAGCGAAATCCATTAGCAGAACGTTTGAAGTTTTTAGCGATTTTCAGTTCGAATTTGGATGAATTTTTCATGGTTCGAGTAGCTGGAATTCAAGATCAAGTAAGAGTGGAATTTCAAAAACCTGAAAATAAAGCAGGGCTTACACCAAAAGAACAGCTAAAAAAAATTAGTCATAAAACACGAGAGTTAGTCAAAAGACAGTCACGAGTTTATCAGCAACTCGTATATAAACAATTAAAAAACGAAAATGTTCAAGTTTTAACAATGGCAGAGTTATCAAAATCACAAAAAAACTTTACCCAACTATTCTTTGAAGAACATGTCTTCCCAGTTTTAACACCAGTAGCTGTGGATGCATATCGACCTTTTCCAACTCTATTAAGTAAAACAATGAATATTATTGTTATTCTAGAACAAAAAGTTGAAGAGGAAATTCAAGAAAAAGTGGCAATAGTTCAAGTACCCTCTGTTTTAACACGAATGATTAAAGTCCCTTCCAAAAGCAAAGGAGATTCATTTATTTATTTGGAAGACTTAATTATTAACCAAATAAAAACGTTATTTTATGGTTATTCAGTGAAATCTGTAAATACTTTTAGAATGACTCGAAATGCAGATTTAACCATACATGAAGAAGGTGCAAGAGACTTACTAGTAGAAATTGAAAAAGAGTTAAAAAAAAGAAAGTGGGGCGCAGCAAGTCGTTTAGAAGTTCGAGTAAATGAAATTGATCAAGAAGTATTAAATTATTTATTAAATGAACTTGATATACATCATGAGGATGTATATAAGATGGAATGTCCAATAGATCTGACATTTTTATTTTCTTTTGTTAATGAAATAAAAGGTAGTCGAGAAAAGCTAGTGTTTGAAAATTTCATTCCTCAACCGCCTTTTGATTTAAAATCAGATGAAAATTTATTTGAAAAAGCTTTACAACAAGATTTATTTTTCCACCATCCTTATGAATCATTTGCACCGATTTTGGAATTTGTCTCTGAAGCTGCAGACGATCCGAACGTACTTGCAATTAAACAGACTTTATATCGAGTAAGTGGGAATTCTCCGATGATTCATGCATTAAAAAGGGCAGCAGAGAATGGAAAACAAGTGACGGTATTAGTGGAACTAAAAGCAAGATTTGATGAAGAAAAAAACGTCCATTGGGCCAAAGAATTGGAACAAGCTGGTTGCCTTGTAATTTATGGCATGCACAATTTAAAAACACATTCCAAAATCACATTAGTTGTTAGGAAACGTAACGACCGTATTGAACGATTTGTCCATTTAGGGACAGGTAATTATAATGACCAAACTGCCAAAGTCTATACAGATATGGGTATCATTACAACCAAAAAAAAGTTTGGCATTGATGCTACAAATTTCTTCAATTATTTAAGTGGCTATACAGAAAAGCCTATTTTTAATCATTTAGTTGTGGCTCCTTTCGATATTAGAGATGAATTTATAAAATTGATAGATCAAGAAATTGCTTTTCATCAAAAGTACGGAAACGGATACATTCGTGCAAAAATGAATTCTTTAACTGATAAAGAATTAATCATGAAAATGTACGAGGCTTCAATTGTAGGAGTAAAAATTGATTTAATTATTCGTGGAATATGTTGTTTACGTCCACAAATTAAAAAAGTTAGTGAAAACATTCGTGTTATTAGTATTGTAGGTCGTTTCTTAGAACATTCTAGGATTTACTGGTTCCACCATAATGAAGAGAATCTTGTTTTTCTTTCATCAGCAGATATGATGACTAGAAATATGATTAAACGAGTCGAGATTCTTTTTCCCATATTAGATTCGGATATAAAGGAACGAATCATGAACCTTATTTTACTCCAAATGAAAGATACTGCGAAATCAAGAGAGCAAGATCAAAATGGAGAATATCTTTATCAATTCCCTAAAAACAATGAGGATATAATTAACAGTCAAGAAGAATTATTAAAGTTAGCTTATCGAGTTTCTAAGGATGAAGAATAAAGAATTACTCCCCCTTTCTATATACTTTTGTACGATAGTAATGTCATAATAAGTATATGAATGAATATTCAGAAATATAAAAGGGGGAATTAGTATGTTATTAAAAGATCAAACAATTATTATTACTGGCGGATCAAGTGGAATGGGTTTTTACATGGCGAAACGCTTTGTAGAAGAAGGAGCAAACGTTGTCATAACTGGACGTGATTTAGAGCGTTTGGAAACTGCTCAAAAAGCAATTTCTCATGATTTTAGTCACGTAGGTATTTTTCAAATGGATGTCCGTGAACCAGAGCATGTGAAGGCAATGGTTCAATATGCAGACGAGCTGTTTGGAAGAATTGATGGACTTGTAAACAATGCTGCTGGTAACTTTATTGTCCATGCTGAAAAGCTATCACCAAATGGATGGAAGTCAGTGATTGACATTGTTTTAAATGGAACGTTTTATTGTTCACAAGCAGTCGGAAACTACTGGATTGAAAAAGAGTCAAAAGGAGCTATCCTAAATATGTTAGCAACGTATGCGTGGAATGCAGGAGCAGGTGTTGCTCACTCTGCTGCTGCGAAGGCAGGCGTAATGTCATTAACGAGAACGTTAGCGGTTGAATGGGGAACTCAATATGGGATTCGCGTAAACGGGATAGCACCGGGACCTATTGAACGAACTGGTGGAGCTGAAAAACTGTGGGAATCTGAAGAGGCGGCTGCACGAACACTTAAATCTATACCGCTTGGTCGACTTGGACGTCCTGAAGAAATTGCTGATCTTGCTGCATTTATGCTTTCTGAAAAAGGAGCTTATATGAATGGGGAAATTGTCACAATGGATGGCGGTCAATGGTTAAATAAATTTCCATTTTAAGCGTAGAATTCATGGAATTACCCATACTAAGATTACTTCATTGAAAGGGTAGGATTTATTATGGGTATATGGGCTTGGCCATTGGTTTTCGTAATTTTCATTATCAGTGCGATTGGGTTTTACGCAACTTGGAGGATTATGGTGTTTGACAGGAAACGACAGGAAGTAAATGATTCACCGATCCCACAAACTATGAAAGACCATCCTTTTGTACTAAATCCAATTATTTGGGTTTACCTGACTGCACTGGTGTTTGTAACAATTCTTATAGCTTATTATGTAGCTTCTTCACCTTATTAGGTGAAGAAGTTTTATTTATGATTAAAACGTTTACTTTTATGTTTTGTAACAGAATATGATATGATAATAGAGTAGTATGCTGTTTGTTAGTTGAACAGAAAAAGGAGTAGAAGTGTATGATTTCGGTTACAAGCAGAGATTTTTTTGAAATGCATATCGAAGAATTCATTATCTCATCAGAAAAAGTTGCACATGTGCAAGTAGGAAATAGTGCAGAACATGCCCTCTTAGTATTAACAAAAACAGGTTATTCATCTATCCCAGTATTAGACTCTAAATATCGTTTAAAAGGATTAGTTAGCACATCAATGATTACTGATTCCATATTAGGACTAAATCACATTGAGTATGAACGTTTGCCAGATTTTAAAGTCGACGTTGTAATGCATTCACCTGTCCCATCCATTCATATTAACGAAACGTTTAAAAAAGGACTCGACCTATTAATCAATCATCCTTTTTTATGTGTAGTAGATGATGAAGAAACATTCTTAGGTATATTAACGAGACGTGTAGTATTAAAACAACTAAAAAAACATATGTATCAAAATAATGAGTAGGTACAGTTACAAAAATAAGAGGAGGTCTCTATAGGAGATCTTCTTTTTCGATTAATAAAGAATTTCCAAGATTATGAATTGAAGACTTCTGTAAAGGGTGTGATATGGGTGACAACAAATGAATCACAAATCATTAAAATTCTTTCAGAAGAGCGTAATATGAGAAAAGCTGCGGAACGACTTTTCCTATCTCAACCTGCACTATCCCAACGTCTTCAATCAATTGAAAAAGAATGGGGAGCACAGCTATTTCTGCGATCTCAAAAAGGACTTACAGCTACTCCTGCTGGTGAAATAGTGATCCAGTTTGCTATTGATAGCATTGCTAAGCAAGAAGAAATTTTTGAAATCATTCATTCATTAACCTCAAAGGTTCATGGAACATTGAAAATTGCTTGCGCTTCTATCGTTGGACAAAATTGGTTGCCGATGGTATTAAAAGATTTTGTCACGAAGTACCCAGAAGCAAAGATTTCTCTAATTACAGGATGGAGTTCAGAAATTGTTAAAGCTCTTTATGATGGGGAAGCCCATATTGGAATTGTCAGAGGCCATACAGAGTGGAAAGGAACAAAAATTCATTTATTCCGCGATACTCTCTACTTAGTAGACCAAGAATTGAAAGAAGTTCAAGATGTGCTGTCAACTGACCGTCCCTTTATTCAATTTAAAAGTGACTCAAACTATTACCAAGAAATTCAAGCTTGGTGGCAAAGGCATTTTTCTTCAAGTCCAAGGCGTCAAATAACAGTAGATCAAATTGAAACATGCAAACAAATGGCGTTAAATGGAATAGGTTATGCGATATTACCTTCAATTACATTAAATGGGTTAGAAAAAGTTAATAAAATTCCCTTAACCAATCAAGCAGAAGAGTTTGAATTGACGCGTGATACTTGGTTAATAGGATATGACTCAGCTTTTAAATTACGACAAGTAGAAGCTTTTGTTGATGTTGTGCAAGAACATGCAAAAATACTGCATGATTATTCAGATTAAATGCGTGTATTGTGACTCACTTTCCTGTACAATAGGACCATATTTTGCAATAGAAAAGGAGATTATTAACTTATGAAACAAATGGATGCATATGAAATCATTTCTTATATTCAACACGCTAAAAAATCAACACCTGTAAAGGTTTATGTAAATGGTAAAGACTTAAAAGAGATATCTTTCGGTGAAAATACAAAAGTATTTGGAGAAGGAAATTCACTTGTGTTATTCGGTGAATGGTCTGAAATTGAACCTGCTTTAGCTACGTATAAAGATAGAATTACGGACGTGGTCGTAGAAAATGATCGTCGTAACTCTGCTATTCCATTAGTAGATTTAAAAGGGATTAACTCTCGTATAGAACCAGGTGCTTTTATTCGTGATCAAGTAGAAATAGGTAATAACTGTATTATTATGATGGGTGCTGTTATTAATATTGGAGCGGTAATTGGCGACGGCACAATGATAGATATGGGTGCTATTTTAGGAGGACGTGCTACAGTCGGTAAAAACTGTCACATCGGTGCAGGAGCCGTGCTAGCAGGTGTAATTGAGCCTCCTTCAGCTATGCCAGTAATAGTGGAAGACGATGTTCTTATTGGTGCAAACGCTGTGGTTTTAGAAGGTGTAAAAATTGGAAAAGGTTCAGTTGTTGCAGCCGGCGCGATTGTTACAAAAGATGTTCCTCCTTATACAGTAGTTGCTGGAATGCCAGCTAAAGTTATTAAAGAAATTGATGATAAAACGAAATCGAAAACTGAAATTATGCACGAACTTCGTCAATTGTAGGAAACGATGATGAAAACTCTTCAACAAATACGACGTGAGTTACATCAAATTCCTGAGACAGGTTTTCAAGAATTTAAGACACAAGCCTATTTATTAGAAGAAATTCATGCGCTAAATCAACAACGATTAACAATTGTGAAGTGGAGAACAGGTATTGTAGTCCATGTTAAAGGTCTAAATCCAAACAAAACGATTGGATGGAGAACAGATATGGATGGTCTTCCAATAAGTGAACAGACCTCTCTATCTTTTCAATCAACCCATGAAGGGTATATGCATGCATGTGGACATGACATACATATGACAGTCGCACTAGGACTGTTACGACAAATTAATCAATCACCCATTAACGATTCCATGGTTTTTCTTTTCCAACCTGCTGAAGAAGGACCAGGTGGAGCACTGCCGATGCGAGAGTGGTTAAAAAAACACCATCAAGATTTACTGCCAGATGTGATTTTAGCTTTCCATGTCGCTCCAGAGTATCCTGTTGGCACTATTGCAACTCGTCCCGGATTATTATTTGCGAATACGTCAGAATTATTTATAGATCTTCATGGTGTTGAAGGACATGCAGCCTTTCCACACCGAACAAAAGATATGACAATAGCTGCTGCTAGTCTTTTGATGCAACTTCAAACTATTGTTAGTCGCTCCATCAATCCACTTGACTCAGCAGTAGTGACGATTGGAAAGATGACTTCTGGGACGGTTCAAAATATTATTTCAGGTCATGCTAGATTAGAAGGAACGATCCGTACGATGGATGCAAAAACGATGCTAACGGTGAAAAATAGAATTGAAGCATTGTGTAGAGCGACTGAAATTGCTTTTGAATGTAAAGTTGAAATTGACTATGGTTCAGGATATTATCAAGTTTTCAACACTCCAGAGATTACATCAGAATTTTTGTCGTTTGCTAAGCTAGATGCATCAACAGTTTCTATACAATGTGATGCGGCGATGACAGGTGAAGACTTCGGATTCTTCTTACAAGAAATTCCCGGCTTGTTATTTTGGGCAGGTGTTGATTCTTCATATGGTTTACACAACGCCAAGCTCAACCCAGATGAAAAAGTGATTGATTATCTCGTCCCTTTTGCAGAATCATATATACGCTCTCTTTAAATTCAATTTAAATAAAAAAACCTTCATTTTATGTTTGAATATAAACATAAAATGAAGGTTTTTTATTGTGAAAATCAAAATTGGCAAAATATTATAAAAACTTACTCGTGTTCCTTACCTAAGTAGAATTAAAGTTGCTTTAATTTAGAAATAATAGCGTCATTACTAGACTCAACATCATATACTAATTTGAAGGATAGTTTAGTTGGAGTTGTTGACCATAACAGGTATCGATCAAAAAAAGTTATGGCTAATAAATCACCAACTAATTGTACGGATTTCACATGCCGAATACATGCTCAAAGTCCTTCAAAAGAGGGGCTTTTTTAAATGCTCACTTTTTAAATTTTGAGGAGGTGTTTATAGTGGAAAAAAGCTTATTTATCATTTCAGTCCTAGGATCATGGTTCATGTATTTAATTGGGGGATGGCAAATGTTGCTGACAATTCTCGTTGTGTTTATGGTATTAGATATTGTTACTGGGGTAATCAAAGCGCTCATTAAAGGAAAACTCAACTCGAAAATGGGGTTCAAAGGATTTCTAAGAAAAGCCTCTATTATGTTAGTTATTATTCTAGCGAATTGGTTAGATTTGCTAACTAACTCGAATGTTCCAGTGTTCAAAACAATCGCTATTTATTTTTATATTGGAATGGAGGGCCTATCAATTACAGAAAATCTTTATCATATCGGTGTACCGATTCCAAAATCTATTACTAAGTATATTGAGCAGTTAGTGAAGGACGAACTACCAAAAGACAAAAAAGATTAAATAATATACGTTCACTTTGAAATCATGATAAATTTTAATTATCATGATTTTTTTGATTTTTCGGAACTTATACGTAGCCATTTCGTACTAATTAATATAGAGATAAGGGGGAAGAAATATGAAGAAAAGTATTCGGTGGTGTTTCGCGTTAAGTATATTAGTATTACTTAGTTTTGTTCCATTAATAGAAGCCACCGCTGCACCACAATTAGATGTAAAAGCTAAAGCGGGGTTCCAAAATAAAGCAAAGCATGGTCTAGGGTTTCCGCTCACGATAACAGTCGTGAATAATGGCGATGAATTTTCTGGCGACCTGGTCATTGATTATTCGGAGTCTTATACTGTTGGTTCTGCAAAAGCTATTCCTTTTACGATTGGTTCAGGAGAAACGAAAACCCTTAATTTGTCTTTACCAGGATTATCAGAAGACTATACTTATTCTGGAACTAGCACACAAATGTTTTATTTTTACCAAGATAGTTGGGAGAAAGGTAAAGAAGTTGAATACAAGGGGAATAAAAATATAAAACCTAATTTTTATGATCCTTCTTCGAATTTTATTTTAACACTTACCGAAAGTGCAGATCGTTTAAAACCTTTTTCTACAATAAAACTTAATAATATGTCAGACACACAAGTCATTCACCTTGCGCAATTAAAAGATTTTGACTTCCCTACAACAGCCGCTGCCTATGGTGCTGCCAATTTTTTAGTAGTAGATGAGTTTGTATTAGCCGATTTATCTGAAAATACGCAAAATGCAATTATACAATGGATTCAAACTGGTGGCGTTTTTATTGTAGGCGCATCAGACAATACAACTGCTGAGTTAGGTCTTATATCTTCTCACTTACCACTTACTTTAATGGATGAGCGTACAGAAATCTCTAAAGACATCCTAGCTAGTTTTGCAAATAAAAAAGAATTTGCTGAAAATATTTCTGTGTTCAAAGCAACATTAAATAATGAGTCTCGTTTGTTAATTCAATCAGAAAATCAACCCCTCGCAGCATCAAAAACACTTGGAAAAGGCACAATTATTCAAACTTCATTCTCACTTGGAGATGAACCATTTTCAAAAGAAGATAATGCTACAACATTTATAAATGAATTAATAAAAAAAGCAAATGTAGGTTCTGTAACACCAATTAACATGAGTTATGGAAATCAAGGGATTAAAGAGTCAATGACTTATGAAGTAGGACAAACGAATGAATTATTCCCTTCATTCCAAGTGTCCACTCCATTCATGATTGCAATTGTTATTCTTTATATTATTTTGGTTGGGCCATTATTATATTTTTTATTGAAAAGGAAAGATAAGAGAGAGCATGCATGGTGGATTATTCCGGCTATTTCCGTGTTGGCATCAGCGTCAATTTTCGCATACGGAGCAAAAGATCGTCTTGTTCGCCCTCAGATTCAACAAGTAAGTTTATATGAAGTTCAAGAAGATGCTAGTCTTTCGGGTTATTATTTAGAATCTTTGTTGTCTAATCGCAGTGGTAATTTTACTTTCGAAGCTGAAACAGGGACAACAATGGTGGCAACTAAACGAATGAATTCTTTTTCATCATCCAATGGGAGTGCACAGTCAACGTCTATTTTGCAAGAAAGTGCAAATAAAAATCAATTAACGGTACGTGACGTAGGATATTGGTCTGTATCGACTATATTAGGGGAGTCCAATATTAAGGATGTCGGAAATTTTGCAATCGACTTAACAGTGGAAAGTGGGATTGTTCGTGGATCGGTAAAAAACGAGTTTCCATTTGCATTAAAAGATGTAGCAATATGGTCAGGCACGAAGATGATTGGGCTTGGTGATTTAGCACCCAACGAATCCATCCAAGTAAATGAATCGATTGGTTCTGCGATTTTGTTACCTATTGCCTCTGCGTCAGGTTCACAATACATGGGTTTATCGCAAACGATGAAAGCAAGTGATTTACCAAAAGAACGAAAAAATAGTTTAATTCGATTATCTCAAATGACTAGTGAACGATCAACTGATCCTGCCATTGTTGCACATACAGAAGATGCTATTGTGCCTGTCAAATTAACCGACGCCCGTGCAGAGATGTCAGCAATTAATGTTGTGTATCAACCTTTTACACCGGAGACTATTTTCGCTGGTAAGTTTACACTACCAGCTACTTCATTTGAAATTGAAGTTAGTTCAGAAGAATCATCATCTTATTATGAACAAATGGGTGAAAGTAATTTTGAGTGGATGATGGAAAATGGATCTTACCGATATGAATTGAATATGCCGACTAATATTCCGTTAGATCTAGTCAATTGGACTGAATTACAACTTGCCAATACAGATACTTCTTCAATTTCCGTCGAGATTTATAATGTTTCCACGAAAGCATTTGAAGAAGTAAAAAGCGGAAGATTTATGATTAATGAAAATGTAAACCAATACATTACAACTGAAGGAATTGTTCGGTTTAAAGTAAATAAACAATCTTCTAACGGAGATGAGTATACGCGTTTACCAGAATTGCGTTTGAAAGGGGAGGTCCAAAAATGATTGAAATTAAAGGACTTACCAAAAAATATGGTGCATTTTATGCATTGGATGACTTAAATTTAACTTTAAGTGAAGGGACTGTTTTTGGATTTGTAGGTGCCAACGGAGCTGGCAAATCCACGACATTTTCAATACTTGCTACACTTTTACAGCCGACAGCCGGCGATGCGTTTATCAATGGGAAAAGTATTAAAACTGAGCCGCATGAAGTACGTAAACAAATCGGTTATATGCCTGACTTTTTTGGAGTATATGATCAATTAAAAGCAGATGAATACTTGGACTTTTATGGTGCTAGTTACGGGATTTCCGTGGACAAAAGAGCAGAACTCATTCCACAACTATTAGAACTGGTAAACTTGTCTCATAAACGATATGAGTATGTAGATTTACTCTCCAGAGGGATGAAACAACGTTTGTGTTTAGCTCGTGCTTTAATTCATGATCCTAAAGTATTGATTTTGGACGAACCCGCATCAGGTTTGGATCCTCGTGCTCGTGTAGAGATGCGTGAAATATTAAAACAATTAAAAGGAATGGGTAAAACTATTCTAATTTCTTCTCATATTTTGCCAGAGCTTGCAGAAATGTGTGATGAAATTGGTGTCATTGATGGTGGAAAGCTTATCGCTCACGGCTCGGTTTCAGATATACAAGCACAACTAAAAGGAGAGCGACTTATTACTGTCAAATTAAAAGGGTTAACAACTCGAGCAGCGGGTTACTTTGAAGAAGATCCTTTTGTAACGGGTATTGAAGAGTTTCCTGAAAAACATATAATCACATTTAAATATCGTGGTACAGAAGATGATCAAATGCGTTTATTAAAACATGCCTTAGAAGAGGGCTTGTCGATTTTATCATTTGCTGAACAAGAAACTGATTTAGAAGATGTCTTTATGGAAATTACAAAAGGAGTGGAGACTGTATGAGAGTCAATGTAAATAACCCTGTTCTCGTTAAAGAAGTAAAGCTCCGCTTCAGGTCGCTTAAAAGTTTTACAGGTATTTTGTTTTATTTAATTGCTATGAGTATTTTCGTTTTCGGCTTTATCTTTTTAACAACTTCGTTTAGCGGTACGGGATTTTTTAAACCAGACCAAAGTTTTATCTTATTTGGCTTATTAACGTATATTCAGTTAGGTCTTATCTTGTTTATTACGCCTGGCTTAACAGCAGGGACAATCAGTACGGAAAGAGAAAAACAAACGTTGAACATGTTATTAACAACTTCTCAAAGCTCAATGCAGATTATTCTTGGTAAATTGTCTTCATCTATTGCATTTTTGTTGCTAATGTTAGTTGCTGGATTACCAATATATAGTTTAGTTTTCTTGTTTGGAGGAATATCACCCAGTCAATTAGGTTTAATATTTTTATTCTTTCTTTTAACGATGATTACCGTTGGAAGCATAGGTGTCATGTTCTCTACTATCACTAGAAAAACAATTGTCGCAATGATAGCGACGTATGGGACGATGATTTTCTTATCAATCGTTACTGCTTTTTTCTTTATGATCACTGTACAAGTAAACATGATGGGTACTGGAGCCATACAAAGTCCATCCCCAATAGCTCATTTTTGGGCAAGTATTAATCCGGGTATTCTAATTTTCACTTTATTAAATCCAACAACTGAGGAATTTGTAACTGAATTGACGCAAATTGATTTTCCTGTATGGGCAGGATTCACTATTTTTTATGTAGTATTAGCAGCAACAGCCATTACAATTTCTATTAAAAAATTACGTGTTAATATGAATCGACCAAAATAAAAGGAGGTGTACGACATGAATAGCCGAGATCAAATAATAGCGTCTGTAAAAAATGTTCATCGAAGATTAATTAGCGAACATATCTTTCGAGTCACACAAACTGCATTATTTGTAGGTCTCGTAGTTACTGCAGTTATTTATTTATGTTCTCGGTTATTTGTCTTACCTTATTATGCGCTTTGGGCACTTTGTGCAGGCATCATTAGTTTTGGAGTTGTTGTTGTTAGGGGGATTTTTACTAAGCAGTCATACAATTCTTCATTAATCCAGTTTGATCAATACTTTCCTGATAACTTATTATTAACTGCTTTACACGCTCCTGAAGACGATTCTGGATTGCTAGTAACTCTTCGTGATAAAACAGTTAGTTCTAGTATTCGTGCTTTCGATTTATTTAAACTGAGAAAAAAGGATCTATGGCGTATTAAATCATTAATTGGGATTGGCGTTATATTCACTTTTCTACTTATTTTAAATACCTTCCCATCTACGACGCAACTTCAAGCGAAAGATATTGAAATTGAAAAAGAATTGGTTGAACAGATAAAAAAAGAAGTGGCGAAAACGATTAAAAAAACTGCTTCTGAAACACTTAAGAAAGAACTTCAACAATTAGAAAATGACTTAAAAAACACAGAAACAACTGAAGAAGCACTACGAGAATTAATTAAAAAGCAAAAAGAACTTCAATTGCGTGAACAAAAACTTATGCAAAAACAACAGACATTTGAGCAACTTGGAGATGCGAAAAGTGACTTGACAGCAGCTGAAAAAAAAGAATTAGCTTCTTTAAAAACTGCGACAAAGGATCTCGCAGAACAATCGGGAAAAACTCAAACGGCAATAAGTAAATTGGGGAAATCAACTGGAAACCCGCTAGAAACTACTACAGGTCAAACGAGCCCAACAAACTCTAGTGAAAGTAATGGTCAACCTGAATCACAAGCAACTAGTCAAGGGCAAGCAACTGGGAATCTGGCTACTCCCGGTCAAAGTGCAAATCAAGTACAAGGAAAAGGACAAGGACAAGGGCAAGGAGAAGGAGAAGGAGAAGGTCAAGGAGCAGGAGAAGGACTAGGACAGGGTTCAGGAAGTGGAACTGGTAGTGGAGCAGGTCAAGGTTCAGGTGCTGGTAAAGGTTCAGGAAGTCGAGACTTATTATCGGTTCCGTCAAGACTAGGTGGATCTAGCCAATCAACTGTCGATAGTGGGAAGATAGGTGAAGGTTCATCAGCAGAGGAGACGGAAAGCGCAGTGCCGGTCACGAAAGGTATGGTTAAACCTTATAGTGAAGTTGTTGGGTCTTATAAAGATTCCTACTTAAAGAGTTCTGACAGACTTCAATTACCACCAGACTTACAAAGAATTGTTCAAGATTATTTTTCGTCACTCGAAACAAACGAATAATGGGGGTCTATCATGTTATTTACACCTGGTCACTATGAAGAAATGAGTCAACGCTTAAATCAAGTCAAACAAGAAATCGGACAATTTATCGTTGGTCAGCAAGAAGCGGTCGATTTTACCTTATTCTCTGTTTTAGCAGATGGTCATGCTTTACTTGAAGGCTTACCAGGCTTAGGTAAGACGATGCTAATTCGGACCATTTCAGATGTTTTAGACTTATCATTTTCACGCATCCAATTCACACCAGATTTAATGCCTTCGGATATTACAGGTACAAGTATGATTGAGCGTTCAGATGATGGTAAGCAAACGTTCTCATTTAAGCGAGGTCCAATTTTTAGTCAAATGGTTTTAGCAGATGAAATTAATCGAGCAACACCAAAGACGCAAAGTGCAATGCTCGAAGCGATGGGTGAAAAAACGGTAACGGTCCTTGGCGATACAAAACAAATGGCACGTCCATTTTTTGTGCTCGCTACGCAAAATCCAATTGAAATGGAGGGAACATATCCTCTACCAGAAGCACAAATGGATCGTTTTTTATGTAAAATTCTTGTGAAATATCCTACAAAAGAAGAATTGAAAGAAATTATTTTGAGGACAACAGGAGCAAAAATAATTCATCTTCAAAAAGTCATGAATGCTGAAGATTTAATCATTGCTCAACAGATGGTCAAAGAGGTATTAATCGCTGACGATATGCTTGCGTACGCAATTGATTTAACTTTAGCTACACATCCAAATGATGACGCCTTTGAAGATGTCAAAAAATATGTTCAATATGGCAGTGGCCCCCGAGGACTTCAAAGTTTAATTCGTTTAGCTAAAGCACGTGCCCTTGTAGCTGGACGTTATCATGTTTCGATTGCAGATATAAAATCAGTTACAAAGCCTGCACTTAGACATCGATTGTTGTTAAATTATGAAGGAGAAGCAGAGGGTAAAACAACGGATTCCATTCTTGAAAGTTTACTTCATACCGTTAAACAAGGGCAGTACTCATGAAAAGAACATCCATTTTACCGGAAGATTGGTCTGCTAAAATTGGACGTTTACAAATTGCGACGAAATCGAAATTGCGCGGTCAGCATAAAGGGTCTCATCGATCGATGCGTTTTGGATCGTCTCTGGACTTTTCGGACTTTAGAGAATATCATCCGGGCGATGATGTGCGTCAAATCGACTGGAATGTGTTTGCGAGAACGGATAAATACTTCATCAAACGTTTCTTAGATGAGCAAGAAATGCGTGTGCATATCATACTCGACAGTACTAAGTCCATGCAGGAAGAAAGAAAGTGGCTGTTAGCAAAACAGTTAACTAGTTCACTTGGACAGCTTGTATTAGGGAGAGATGATCGATTATCTTTTTCTACACCCAGTGAGGATAAGTTAGTCCCTTTTAGACGAAAAGGTGCTGTGTACCGAAAAGCCTATTCATCGTATATTTCCAATTTGAATTTGCCTACAAGTAGCAAATTATTTACAAGTCAAGCAATACAGCATATTGCCAAAGATTGCACCGTGTTATTTATCATTACTGATGGATTAGAACCAATAATAGAGTGGGAAAGATGTTTGCGCAAAATGCCGAGATTTTCCCAAGATATTCGTTTGATTATGGTGCAATCAAGTGACGAGGTGGCCCCACGTTATGTGGGAGACTTACAATTAATTGATCTTGAGACAGACAATCGATTAAATGTTTCAGTATCTAAGGGAATCGTAGAAGACTATGAAAAGAAAAGAACACAGCATTTTATGGAACTTGATGCACTTTGTCGTCGTTTTGGTATTCACACATTAAAGGTAGAAACAAAGGATGACATCAGTCATATCTTATTCCATCAAATGATTCGGTCAAACTGGATAAATTGAGGTGATCAATCCATGGGCTTTGGACAAATAGCATTTTTATGGACGATGATCATTCCGATCACTGTCCTACTGTATTATTTTTTTCGTAAAAAATATAAAGAGAAATCAATTTCTTCGACGATGTTTTGGGAAACTGTGATGCAAGAAACGAAAGTCTCTCCTTATTTACAATACTTGCAACGCAATGCCTTGTTTTATTTACAAATGCTTGCATTAATTTTACTTATGCTCGCATTGATGCAGCCTTTTCTTAAATCAAAAGCGATTGCTGGCGAACACATTATTTGGGTAATGGATACTTCAGCCACGATGCTAGCCACGGTAAATGGGGAAACGGTCTTTGACAAACACAAAAAAGAGATGATGAATTTATCAGAGCAGCTAGGTAGAAAACCATTAACACTAATAATTACTGGTGAAGAGCCGACGATACTATTACGTAATGAAACGAATGTTTCAGTTATTCAATCGACTATTAGTAAGTTACAAGTACAATACGAACAAGAACATTTACCTAAGGTGTTGGATTTCACACAATCTCTTCTAAAAGGTACAGAAACCTCTATATATTTGTTTACTGATCACCTAGAGCGCAGTGAACTTCCTCTGGAGAATGACCATATAACATGGTTTGTAAAAGGCGGAGCTGAGAACTTGAAAAACGTCTCCATTTTGCGTTTTGCAGCTACATCTTCTGAGAAAGGAATTTCTGCACTTGCTCAACTTTCAAATGAAACCACAATTGAACAACGAGGTAGTTTTGAAATCAGGTCTGTGCCAAGTGGAGAAATGATAATCAAAGAAACAGTTGTGATTCCTTCCAAAGATACGTTGTCCTTGTCGTTTAAAAATTTAGAGAATGCAGGTGCCTTAACAGCTTCTCTTGAAATTGAAGATGACTATGCTATAGATAATGAGTCTACCGTTCTTTTGCAGCAAGAAACATCTCAAACCTATGTCGACGCAAATTTACATCATCTTGTATCTGCTGCATTTCAATCCATGGATATTCCTGTGAGCACAGTCCCGACAGAACAATTGAAGGACTTATCTAATGAAGCAATTATCGTGACGAATCAAACGTCTCAACTCGTTTCCTCAAAATCACCTGTGTTGTTAATTGGACGAAATGATGAAAATGCTAAAGAAGTTAATGGGATGATTACCACCACGCGAGATGATGTGTTTGCTTATGCAGATATGAAGGATATTTTTGTAAGCAGTGTGTATCCACCATTTCAAGACTATGAGACTATTGCATATGTGGAAGGTAAACCGTTTATCCAACGCTCTGGTAGAGGTGATTTGATTATCTTGTCTGATATTCAGATGACCGATTGGCCTCTCCATCCCTCATTTCCTTTGTTTTTATGGAGCGCAAGAGAACAGATGTCAATAAACAGTAACATTATTGGAACCTTTTCTCCAAATCAACGAAAGTCACTTTCTTTAGTATCAGATGAAACAAAAGGTGAATGGGAAGTCTTTTCAGTTTCAGGTGAATACATCACGACTATTCAAAATGGTAGTCAATTTGTAGCACCAAGTCGACCAGGACTTTATGATATAAAATCTGGACAAATCGAAAAACAGTTTGCAGTTGCTTTAGAACAACAAGAAAAACATATAAAAAACGGGACTTCGTTTGCTATCGGAACAGCTTCACAACAAGGCGCGCAAGAGACGGTGAAAAATTCGTTAGTTTCTTGGTTTTTACTTCTCATTATTTTATTGTTATTGATTGAATGGGAGGTGCAAAGACGTCGTGGGATTACGAATTGAATCGCCTATTTGGCTATTATTATTACTTTTACCAGCTGTCTATTTTGCATTTTATTGGTGGAAAAACAACAAGAAATTATCACACGAATATACGATTATTTTCCTGCTTAGAGTTAGTGCAGTGTGTTTACTAATTTTTGCTATGTCAATGCCAACTATTTTGATACCTATAGAAGAAGAGCAAATTTTATTTCTAGTGGACGCTTCAGATTCAACAGTAGGAACCGAACCCCAGTCAACAGAATTTCTAGTTCAAGCACTTGCAAAAAAGAAAGATCACCAGGCAGTTGGTCTATATTCTTTTGATGGTAAAATTCAAACCCAAGTTCCTTTATCTTTACTAACTGAGGATGTGCCTAAATTTATCCTGTCTAACGATAGAAGCAAGACAAATATTTCAGAAAGTATTCAACTTGCCACTAACTTAGCAGAGCAGCATAAGGCAACGCGTATTGTATTATTATCTGACGGATTAGAAAATAGTGGTTTGGTTTCCGATCAGTTGTCACGTATGGCTGCTAGTGACGTTGAAATTGACACGTACTTATTAAATCAACCCCAATCAGATGACGTAGCCATTACGAGCTTTGAAACACCACCAGTAGCATTTGAAGGGGAACAGCAGCAACTTATTGTACAAGTGGAGTCTACTAAAGCGATAACAGGCGAACTCATTCTTTCTCAAAATGATACATTTATTTCTACACAAGCAGTACAAATTGAGTCAGGTAGTAATACCTTCACACTCCGCCATGCTTCCATTGGGGAGGGACTGTTAAAGTACCAAGTGAAGTTAAATGTTGCGAAAGATGCGTTGCTTGAGAATAACCAATTAACAAGCGTGACAATGGTGGAAAGTGCACCAAAATTATTAATTGTTAGTAGTGATAAATTCACATCGCCCATTCCAACTTATATAGATCAAGATGTGGTGAAAATTGATGCGATAGTGGCTTCAGACTTGCCTGTGGATTTGTCTAATTACTTATCATACGATGCTATCATTTTTGATAACGTTCCTGGATATCAAGTAGGTGAAGCAAAAATGACAGTTATCGAACAAGCCGTTAAAAACTTTGGTGTCGGGTTTATGATGGTTGGGGGAGATAACAGTTATGGGTTAGGTGGATATTTTAAAACGCCTATTGAAAAACTTCTTCCTGTTGAGATGGAAGTAAAAGGTAAGCAACAATTGCCTTCCCTTGGACTCATCATTGTAATGGATCGCTCTGGTAGTATGTCTGGTAATAAATTTGAACTTGCTAAAGAAGCGGCAGCGCGTTCAGTCGAGTTATTACGTGAAGATGATACGCTTGGATTTATTGCCTTTGATGATCAACCTTGGGAAATAATCGAAGCTAAAAAATTAACAAATAAAGAACAAGCAGTAGAAAAAATATTGTCTATATCGCTCGGTGGAGGAACTGAAATTTACCCGGGCCTAGACTTGGCATACGAAAGATTGACTGATTTAAAATTGCAAAGAAAACATATCATTTTATTAACAGATGGGCAATCAGCCACTCAAAATGATTATGAAGAACTTATTACAGAAGGTTTAGGTAACAATATAACATTATCTACCGTTGCTATTGGACAAGATGCTGACCGTGCTCTACTCGAAGAACTTGCGCAATACGGAACGGGCCGTTTTTATGATGTCATGGATGAATCTACTATCCCAGCAATATTATCGAGAGAAACTGTAATGATTTCAAGAACGTATATTGAGGACAATCCGTTCTATCCAACAATCCGAGGGGACGACACATGGACAAGTTTGTTTACTGATGGTGTTCCTCAGTTCAATGCTTATATTGCAACGACTGCCAAACAAACGGCGACTGTCATTGCAGAAAGCACAAAAGAAGATCCTGTCATTGCAGAATGGATGTATGGGCTTGGCCGTACAATTGCTTACACATCTGATTCAACAGGATCTTGGAGTGGGGATTTTGCACGGTTTGATCAATGGGGAAATTTTTGGAATACTGCTGTCTCAAAGTTGTTACCTTCATATAGTGAGGTTCCATTCGATATTCGAAAGTCGGAAGATGGCTCATTTTCAGTCTCTGATCCATCAGGTGAATCTACATTTTTAGACATTGTGGCTGTCAATGAAGCGGGAGAAGAAATTGACACTTTAGTGTGCCCAGCATGGGCG
>NZ_AMGD01000051.1:0-18023 GCF_000297555.1 Paenisporosarcina sp. TG-14 | reverse complement strand
GTCCGCCT
Source organism: Paenisporosarcina sp. TG-14 (assembly GCF_000297555.1). NCBI lineage: Bacteria > Bacillati > Bacillota > Bacilli > Caryophanales > Caryophanaceae > Paenisporosarcina > Paenisporosarcina sp. TG-14. The sequence goes on along the minus strand of NZ_AMGD01000051.1, from coordinate 18,015 downwards.
GGAGCGCAAATCAGCAGTATCATACTAGAACCTACTCCTTAAAAAACCCTGAATACTGGATTCACGGCTCACTAAATTTATATACTTTCTTATTTTGCAAAAAAAGTGCCAGGCACCTCCCGTTTCGTTGGACGTTTTTTGTCCCACTCAACGTATTGGCGCCTGGCATTTTCCTGATATTCTTTAATTAAGAATTTAATTTACGTAGATCGATTCGACGTGTTTTACCAGAAGTTGTTTTTGGTAATTCGTCAATAAATTCAATAATACGTGGATATTTATAAGGTGCTGTTATTTCTTTTGTATGATTTTGAAGTTCTTTAATCAATGCTGCTTTGTCAGTTACTGCTCCAGGGTCACGCAATACGACATATGCTTTAACTACGCTTCCACGAATTTCGTCAGGAGCTGCTACAACTGCACATTCTTGAACAGCAGCATGCTTCATTAACGCATCTTCAACTTCAAATGGTCCAATCGTATACCCAGAGCTAATGATAATATCATCACTGCGGCCCTCAAACCAGAAGTATCCATCCTCATCACGAGATGCTTGATCACCTGTTAAATACCATTCACCTCTAAAAGATGCTTTTGTGCGCTCAGGATCTAAATAATATTCTTTAAATAAAGCTGGGCAACTTTTGTGAACAGCGATGTCTCCTACTTCTCCTACTCCAGTTGGTTCACCATCTTCGTTAATAATATCTACTGGATTTCCTGGAGTTGGAAGTCCCATCGAACCAGGTTTCACTTCCATATCTTGTAATGTACCCACAAGCAATGTGTTTTCAGTTTGTCCATAGCCATCACGTACATTTAACTGAAATGCTCCTTGGAAAGCTTCGATTACTTGTCGATTCAGAGGTTCACCAGCTGAAACAGCACTGCGTAATTCTGGTAATTGATAGTCATTCAATCCTTCTACTTTTGCTATAATACGGTATTCTGTAGGCGTACAACATAGCACATTCACTTTTTCGTTTCCTAGAATTTCTAAATATTTAATCGGATCAAACGAACCGTTGTAAACTAGAGCCGTTGCACCTAGTGTGATAGTGGATAAAAAAGGACTCCAAATCCACTTCTGCCAACCCGGAGCCGCTGTAGCCCAAACAGTGTCGCCTTTTTCAACCCCTAGCCATTTTTTAGCTGCCGTTTGAACATGTGCATATCCCCAACCATGAGTATGAACCGCTCCTTTTGGATTGCCAGTTGTACCTGAAGTATAAGAAAGGAATGCCATATCTTCACGGTGTGTAGGTGCCCCATCAAAATTCACACTTTCTCGTGAAGCCAGTTCTTCAAATGACTGCCAGCCTTCTTCTTGACCGCCAACAATCAATTTGTTTACTAAAGCATCTGTCTCTTCATCGATTAAATTCGTTTCAGCTGTCGTTTTATAATGAGCAACGATTCCTTTTGCTCCTGAATGATGCATTCGATAAAGTAAATCTTTTTTCCGCAACATTTCTGAACAAGGAATTGCAACAATTCCTGCTTTTAAACAAGCTAAATACGTAAAATAGGCTTCCGGGATACGGGGAAGAATAATTAATAGTCGATCACCTTTTTGAATACCTAAATTCAATAATGTTTGTGAGAATTGATTTGACTTTTCAATCAGTTCTTTATATGAAATATCACGACGATTACCTGAATCATCAAACCATCGTATCGCAAGAGTTTCCGTATCGTTCTTATATTGGTCTAGTTCCGAGGCAATGTTATATTGTTCTGGTGCTACTAATTGCTCTACATTCATCTTGTTCATCTTTTCATCTCCTCAAAAAATTATTAACTAAGTGAACCAGTTGGGACTACTAAATAATAAATACTTGCTAAAAATATAAATGAAATTAACACCGATAAATACGACTTAACTCCATTTAAATTCTGAGTTATTTGAATAATTCTAACACTTATGAAGTACATCCATAACACACTAACTATCAACAGAAGAAATATTCCAATATGACCATTTCCAATACCAACTAAATACGGAACACCAAGCAATCCAGGTATTAGGGCTACTGGTGTCGCGCGATTTAATTCTTTTAATATACCAGGACCCCCAAAACCTCGAGCCCCAGCCCACAATAAGAAAGTTAATCCGAGTTTTGTTATGAAAACCATTATAATTCCAAATCCTAGGAAAATAGCCGGTACGAAGAAATTCTTTAATACCTCCGATTCAAAACTACTAATATAAGAAATGTTTGAAACGATAGATAGTACACCATAGCCAATCCCAATAAGAAGTAGTAATAGACGACTCATTAGTAGTATCTTCGGGGTATTTAAAAATGCCCGAAAAGTGGGTTTATCTAAAATCATCATTTTTCCGACCATTTTCAACACTCCTTCATTCCTACATATTCCACGGCATTAACGCCCAAATGAATATGCCTAGACAAACTACCACTGTTAGAGAAGCGCCAAGGGTACTGTTATAACGGTAAGATTGAATGTCTTTCCAACCATGAATACGTTCAATTAATTTAATATCCTCTTCCTTAGTCAGTTTACCTGCTAGAGAAGGCATACGATTCGTAATATATGACACTACGATTAAAAGAATAAAACTTACAGGCACTGCTAACATTCCGCCTGATAATCCCATACCATCAGTCACCGCATGTCCTGTTACAACAATACTTGGGAAAACGAATGGAGATACAATGATATATAATGCTCCCCCTACAACTGAAGAGACGATAGCTCCATATTTATTCGCTTCTTTCCACCATACTCCAACAATTATTAGAGGTGCATTCGTAACTCCGGCTAAACCAAACGCCCACAAAATACTAACTACTAGGAAAGCTGGTGGTTCAATAGCAAGTATGATACTAATAATTCCTCCAATAAAGATTGAAATATAACCTATTTTCAAGCTCGCTTTTTGAGATATATTCGGTTTTAATGTCGCCACGATATCTTGTGATAATAAAGCACCAACAGCTAGTAAGTTACCACCTAATGTTGATAAGCCTGCAGAGATCGCACCAGCAATTACAAGTGCTGTTACCCATTCTGGATTGTAAACTAAGTTTAGAATAATCGTCAGCTTATCTGCATCTGCAGGAGAAATTTCCAATCCTTGAGTAGATGTTGCAAATACACCAACAAACCCCATTGCATAAGTTGCAGAGAACACTAATCCTAAAATAAAAGCAAAGTATACCATTGCCGAACGAGCACTTTTCAAACTAGATGCTGTATATATACGCATCGCTAAATGAGGTAGTCCTAATGAACCGATAGTAAGTGCTAGAAGTGAGAAATACCATTTTGGTCCAAATTGATAATCAAAGAAAGTAGGTAAGGCTTCTAACATTGCCGGCACCATGTCTGCGTAAAGTAATGGTGGGAAATACCACCCAGTACCTCCAACAGCCTTCATGATTGCCCCTAATGGAACGATGAACATTAATGCCATAATGACCATTTGAATCGCTGCATTGTTTGTTGCACCTGCCATACCGCCAACCGTAATATATCCAACGATTATAAGTCCACCAACAATTAATCCTGTTAAGTAAGGTATTCCGAAAAGTGTTTCAAATGTAATGGCAATCCCAATCATTTGACCAAGTGCATACATAATAGAAACAAGAACCATAAATAGTGCCGCAATTATGGAAGCTTTTACGCCATATCGTTCACGAACAAAGTGCGTCGGTGAGAAAGCACCCATGCGACGAAGACTCGTTCCATAAATAATGGTAATAAGCGGAATTGCTAAAATTAATTGAATCCATAAAAGGATAAAAGGTACTTGTAGTTTTAATATTAAAGCTGTAATTCCTAAGAATGTTGCCAGACTCATATAAGTGGAAGCCATGGCTAAACCATTTACTACCGGCCCAACATTCCCATCACCTACATATAACTGTTTTGCTGAAGTGCTCTTTCGATTCGATATATATCCAACTATATAAAACATAATAAAAGTTGCTAATACTACACCTAAACCTAAAATAGGATTAGATAACTGCCAGTTTTCTCCTTCCATTACGCCACACGTCCTTTCTCTTTTTCAGTTCGTGCCAATGACATATTTTCATTTTCAATATCTTCATCAATCTGGTTTCCAATTTTCCCAGCAATCAACGTTAAGATAAACACACCGAACCACCCCATTAAGATCGGCACGATATACTTAACTGGAAATCCAAATAAGATTGCATCCGTCGGGAACAACACAAAAAAGAATCCAGCATTCCCCATAAGAATAAAAGCAGAAGCCATAATAATAGTAAAACGAACCTCTTTTTTATAAGCCTTCATAAAATAATTCTCCCCATTAAAAAAAAATTTTTATACCCTCCGTTAACCGACTGAGCACTCGCTCAGTTTTACCTTAAATATTTCCCTTTCTCTCTACTAATTGTTAGAAGTAATATATTGATTGTAAGCGTTTCCCCAATAAACAGTCAATGCAATAATTCAAATTTTAAGAAAATTAATACTTTATACTAAAAAATTTTAATTTATAAATCTCATAATTAGAAGATAAAAAGATAAAAAGCTCTTTGCAACAGTATTTGTAGTGACATTTATCACTATTCATTAAATATTTTTTACTGAAATTCGGAATTTTAATCTGTATAAATATTCAACATAAAAGTATTTTAAACATAATTATTAACAAATTATTCTTGTACCTACCTTTAATTTATATAGTAAAGAATCTTGTTTAATTACATAAAATTCCATACAAATCGCAATTAGGTGGACGTTATTTGTCCCTATAGACACATTTGAACATAACACTTTAACGAATAAATATACATTAATGAGTATAAACTGCCACTCAATCTCGTCTCCCTTTCAAATGAGTTTCTGAAGTAGAGGTACTTTGTGACAGCATCTCCGTCAACCTGGACATAAGATTTTCCAACTGACCAATCGCTCAGCGGAATTTGAATTGAAAAAACCAGCAATATCATCTTAGTTCCTGAAAAAGTAACGCTGTTTTCTTCGGCAAACTGTTTTCTATGTAGTAAGTATCTATTCTTTCGTAAACCAAAAAGTTGTAATCTTGCGACGTGACGGAAAAAGAGAAGAACGAGGTGAATTTTGTCACCTCGTTCTTCTCTTTCATTCTCTATGTTATGAGGTCCAAAGCCTCCACCGGAACCCTAGTCGACACAATGAATTGATCGCTTCCCTCTTCTCAAACGACCCGAAAACCTTAGTAGAGCAGTATAATACTAAGGTTAATTGTTTTTCGAGAAAAGTTTGCAAAGTTCCTTCTAGCTTAAAATAAATGAATTTCCTCTAAGAGCTGTTGGCCAGTTAGATCAGTCGTACCGCCTCCTTGCGCAAAGGATTCAGTACCGCCACCTTTCCCGTTGATAAGTGGCAGTATTTGAAGAATTAGTTGTTTCATATTAGTTTGATTTTCGGTTCCTCTTGCTAATACAATTTGTAGTAAGCCATCATTTTCAGCAATGAAAATCACCCGACAGTTTGTTGCTTGTGCCACAGTTAAACGTGCGATTTTCTGTAATTCTTGAATTGGTCGTTGGCGGAAAACACGTTCAATGGACATGCCTTCTTGTTGTATTCCTCCAAGTAGTTCCTTTACTTCATAGTTCATTAATTGTTCATGTGTCTCTTCCAACGTTTTCTCTAGTTTTTTACTATTATCCAATATCACTTTCACTGCAAGTGCTAGTCCTTCTTCTGGTGCGCTTAGTAAATGAGTCACTTCTTGCAACGTCTTTTGTTTGCGATGAAGTTGCTGTAAGACCCTACCTCCACAGACAAAATGAATGCGTATCTTCCCTTTTTGCATTTCTGTATCAAGAATTTTCAACGCTCCTATTTGACCAGTTGAAGAAGGATGTGTTCCCCCGCAGCCGTTGTAATCAAATTCAGGAATGATGACTAAACGAATATCTTCTTCAACTGCTACTTGTTTTCGAATGGGATAATCTTTCAGTTCATCTTTAGTTACCCACCTTGTTTCAATCGGACGGTTTTCTAAAATGAGTTGATTTGCCCGTTTTTCTACTTTTAATAACTGTTCAGTAGAGACGTCTTTTATATCCAAATCAATTGTGACTAGTTCTTTCCCTAAATGAAAACTCGTGGTCTGAATATCAAATAATTCAACAAATGATGCAGTCAATATATGTTGACCTGCATGTTGTTGCATGAAGTCAAAGCGCCGAGTCCAGTCGATTTCAATATTTACAGCTTCCCCCACTTCAAGTAGTGGTTTTGCTAAATAATGTCGGATTTCACCTTCCACTTCCTCCACATCAATTACTTGAACACTATTTATCATGCCAGTATCGTGAGGTTGTCCCCCACCTGTTGGATAAAAGAGAGTTTCTTCTAGAGTGACGTACCATCTTTCTGATTGGTCTTTAGCTAAACTTACAACTTTCGTGACACCACTTTGACGATAAGCATCTTCATAAAATAATTTCCGTTTCACTTCAACCGAACTCCTTTAAGTGCACAGTTTCAATTGTGCTTGTTTAATAAGTAAAAAAATAGGTATATACATAAGTACTTTACCATCATTTTAAGTAGAATTAACAAGAAAAGAATGAATACACTCTGTCAAAACTTAGAAAGTAGCTAATACAAAAAAGCTTTTGACTGATTATAGTCAAAAGCTTTTTGTTTCGGTAGTTCACTTGTGTTTTTCCATAAATTTCTTATCAATCCAATGTTTCAACTGCCATGCCCATTTTCCATAATAAGCGCTTTCCCCATATGTAAGAAGACCTTCTCGTTGACCGACCGACAAAATCGCCACGAATTTTTTCTGGGGATCAAAGCTTGTTAATTGTTTTCCTTGTAAATAATGATTGATGTTTCCCCATAATATAGGCCCCTGTCTGACTGCATAAACGCCATTCTTAGGTAAGCTCAAGTAGTCAGCTATGGTCACACAATCACCCGCTCCAAACAACCAAGGAAATTCAGTAACTTGTAACGTTTTTCCTACTAGTAAAAATCCTTTGGAATCAAGCGGTAACGATGAGTCTGCAAATAAACTGCTTGGTTTGGGTCCTGTTAGAGGAAACAGGTGTGAACATGCAATATGCTCCCCATTCTTCGTCACTAATCCTTGGGTTGATACTTCGACTATTTCATCATTTTCAAACACACGAATGCCTTTTTGCCTAACGATCTTCAAAATTTTTGTTTCGGCTTTTTTACTGACTGACGACAGTATAGATGAAGAGCTAATGATTGTAACATTATCCATATAACCATTTTTGCACCGCCAGGCTTGAACAGATAACGCCATCTCTACCCCTGCCGCTCCGCCGCCAACAATAACAGGAAATGATGTTTCACGAAATTCACTAATTTCCTTAGGGAAAATAAAATTAGGTTTTATTTTAGTTTGCTTAACAGAGCCATCTAAATTCCCAATACTTGACCCTATATCAAATGACACCACGTTAAAGTCATACACATTTCCAGAAACACCAATCAATTTCCGGTTAGCTGCATCTACTTTAATAATTGTATCTTCCACAAATGTCACACCGGCTTGTTCACATAATTTTTCTAAATCTATTCGAATATCTGATTTCGAATAAAAGCCTTCTGTATAACCTGAAAACATTCCAGAATAATATTGGTATTGTGAAGCTGAAATGAGTGTTACTTGATAATCGACTGCCTTCGTTCGGATCTCACGTAATATGCCTAGATGCGCATGCCCTCCACCTATTAATAATAAATCTACCAACTCATCAACTCCTTACTTCACAAAACAGACTCTTCATACAGACTCGTGCAGGAATTTATTGTCTCATTAGACCAGACTCTTTCTTGTTTTCTTTACTAGCTAATTCAAATAGTTAATGTAAATAAAAACCGATGCCCATAATTAGGTAAGCAGCGAGTAATGTGAGCCCTTTAAACCAGTTGGATTCACCGTCATGCCAAGTAGACAGTCCAATTAACCCATCTACCTGGCATTTAGAAAATACATTACCAAGATTACCAAAAATATTTATTTTGCTCGTAATAATGTTACTGCAAGAACACGAGCACCTATTCCCAGTGCATCCCGCTCAAACGTCATTTTCGGATGATGCAGCCCAGGCGTCATGTTTGCTCCAACACCTATCATCGTAGCTTTTATCGAAGGATTCTTTATTGTGTAAAAATGAAAATCATCACTTCCCGAAGTGATAACGGCCGGTGCCACAAACTCCTCACCCACTACTTTGCGTATCGCTGCATCTGCAAACGCCACGGCTTCCTCCGACACTTCTGCCGCAGGTGTGTAATCATTCCATTTCCAGGTGATCTCTACACCATACATAGACTTCAATTGAGCGAGACCTTCATTCACTTTATCTTGCAAGCGATTCAGTACCTTATTAGACTGCGCACGTACATCAATGGCAAAGGTACCCTTTCCTGGAATGATATTCAGACTTTCACCGCCTGCATGCACGTTAGTCAGTTTGACAGAGTACGATTCAAAAGGCGATTCGTAGATTGACTTAATCATTTGATGGATAGCTACCAAGACATCTATTGAATTTTTGCCTTGGTGAGGACGCGCCCCATGTGCATCAATACCTTCAATAAGTCCTTCACAAAAAATACCTGCTCCATGATGGATGGCCGGTGAAACTTTTCCAAAAGGCAATTCTTCAACTGGACGTAGATGTACACCAAATAGGTAGGAGACATCATCCACCGCACCTCGTTCTATCATTGAAATCGAGCCATTCCCTTTTTCCTCGGAAGGCTGGAAAATAAAACGAATACGTTTAGTTAAGGACTGATTGCGTAAGTAAAGCAATGCTCCAAGAACCATAGAGATATTGGCATCATGCCCACATGAATGATTCGCTTTATAAACACCGTCAACTTCCTGCCACAGCGCATCGATATCCGCCCGTACTGCAATAACTTCTAGACCACTTCCAATTTCCGCTACCAAACCCGTCACATCATCGAACGTTTTATATTCCACAGCTAGTTTATCTAGAATACTGGCTATTTTGGCTGTTGTTTCAACTTCTTTCCCGCTTACCTCTGGATTTGCATGGAAATGGGAAAACCACTCTTGTATTTGTTGCTCCACTTGTTTATCTTCCCTCATAATAAGACCCCCCTACCTATCCCTACTTCAACGATTAATGTACTGTTTTCATGTTAATCCTCATTCAACATTTATAGTTGCTGATTGGATGGTCAGTTTCGCAAGCTGTGTACGGTCAACATGAATCCCTAATCCTGGATCAGTGGATAAGTGGACGTATGGAATTGTATATTTCAGATCCCCTATTTCTTCAGAAAACAATAGAGGACCCGTCAATTCTGTACTTTCAATATTTTTATGAGCATACGCAGTGTGATAGCCTGCCGCAGAAGCAACGGAAGATTCCACCATAGACCCAACTTGGCATGTAATTCCAGCAGCTTCTGCTGTTTTCGCCAAATGAATGGCCGGATATATTCCTCCACATTTCATCAACTTGATATTGATGACATCAGCAGCTTCGAGACGAATAATTTCAAGTAAGTCTTCCATTGTTTGGATCGTCTCGTCCGCCATAATAGGTACCGATGTTTTCTGTCGAATAGAGGCAAGTCCACGAATGTCACCCATTTTTATTGGTTGCTCTATCCAAGATAAATTAAGGTCCTCCAATTGTTTAATGGCGGCAGTAGCTGTTCCTGTTGTTTTCCATCCTTGGTTTACATCAACACGGATTTCCACGTCTGGACCGACTGCCTCCCTAACCGCTTTAATGCGTTCCACATCAGTTTGTGGAAGATTCAATCCCACTTTTAGTTTTAATGAATGGTAGCCATCTACAAGTGCTTGCTTTGCTTTTTGTGCCATCTCAATCGGAGCCTCGATACTTAACACTTTAGGGTAGGTCAACTGTTCATGAGCTTTACCTCCAATAAGGTTGTAAACAGGCTGATTCGTAGCTTTCCCCATCAAGTCATAACAGGCAATATCAATGGCTGCTTTTGCTGCAGGGTTACGTGAAATTGTCGAATTCATCACGTCGTGAATGGATTCAATATCAAATGGGCTCATTCCGATAATCTTTGGAATCAAAAGTCCCTTCAAAAGCTCATATGTAGAAAGGTAATATTCGCCAGTCACATGTTCATCCGGAACTGCCTCACCATAGCCAATTAGACCAGTATCAGTCTCTAGCTCTAAAATGACAGAATACATTTCCGGATAGGTCGCATACGAAATGATAAACGGGTTACGCAAAGGGAAACGGACTGCATACACCGTGGCTTTTGTAATTTTCATTTAATCTTCTCCTTTTTCATGTTTAATACAACACGTCAATTTTATTGTTTAAATTTTTTGCCATCAAAATTTATTATACAATAATTTATTTACTACAAATACGGAGAATAGGAATTAGTCATTTTTGCGCATTTTGCAAGATGAGTCTCGTTTTCCTCAATCAATCATGAACTAATTGAATTGGCTGATGACTCAAACTTAGTAAATCCAGTTTCGAAAGGAAAATACAATCACTATTATAGTATTCTACTCGTCCACCTCTCTACACGTAAGGTAATCTAACATCAAATTTTATATTTAGTTGATTTTTTAGTTTATTCAGATTATTATGTTAGGAAATCTAACATAAGTTATTAGAGACAGAAAGGAGAATGAAAATGAAAAAAATTGAAGCAATTATTCGACCAGAAGTTTTCCCAGATGTCCGAAGAGCTTTGGCACTTGAAGGAATTGATGGATTAAGTGTAATGGAAATTGCAGGCTGCGGTAGACAAGAGGGACGAACAGGCCTTTTTCGTGGAAATGCTTATGAAATGGAGTTCTCAGCTAAATTAAAATTAGAGATGGTGGTTGAAGATCATTTAGTCGAAGCCATCTTAGATTACGCGACTACTGGTGAAGTGGGAGATGGAAAAATTTTCATTATACCAGTGGATGAAGCAATTCGAATTCGAACAAAAGAACGCGGCGCAACCGTCGTATATTAAGGGGACGGGGGCAGGATTATGGAGTCAATTGAAGCAGTACAAAGCTCGGTAGATATGATGTGGATGATGATTGGTGCTATTTTAGTATTTTTTATGCATGCTGGTTTTGCCATGGTTGAAACTGGATTCACTCGTTCCAAAAATACAGTAAATATATTAATGAAAAACTTATTGACTGTATTGCTTGGTTCCCTGCTTTATTTCATCATAGGTTTCGCGATTATGTTCGGCCCTTCCGCTTTTGGACTAATTGGGACAGAAGGTTTTGCTTTACTTGGACGTGAAGATATAGGGTTCTTTGTATTCCAAGCTGTTTTTGCTGCAACATGTGCGACCATTATTTCTGGAGCAGTTGCAGAGCGAATGAAATTATCTTCTTACCTTATATTAGTCGTCGCAATGACGGGAGTTATTTACCCAATTGTTGGCCACTGGGTTTGGGGTGGAGGATGGTTAGCTGAGCTTGGTTATATTGATTTCGCAGGATCGTCAGTTGTTCATTTAACCGGTGCTGTTGGCGCGTTAATTGCCGCATGGTTGATTGGGCCTCGTATCGGAAAATATAGTGGACATTCAGTAAATGTTATACCAGGCCACAGCGTTCCCTTGGGAGCACTCGGTGTCTTTATTTTATGGCTAGGATGGTTCGGCTTTAATGGCGGTAGTACGCTTGCAGCTGACCCTACATTAGTACCATTAGTCATAGCTAATACGTTACTTGCTGCATCTGCAGCTGTATTGTCCACTGCTCTCTATACCAAACTTCGCTACAAACGAATAGACGCGTCACTTACGTTAAATGGCGCTCTTAGTGGGCTTGTAGGAATTACAGCGGGATGCGCAAACGTCTCTCTTATTGGCGCAATTGTGATTGGACTTGTTTCAGGGGTATTAATGACTGAAAGCATTCGATTCTTTGATGTGAAAGCAAGAATTGATGATCCTGTCGGTGCAATATCCGTTCATGGTATCGCAGGTATTTGGGGAACGATCGCAGTCGGTTTATTCGACGTAGCGAACGGGGCATTTTACGGAGGTGGCGTTGAAGTAATTACCATTCAATTCATTGGAGTAGCCGCAATTATTGGGTGGACTTCACTAACTGTCGGTGGTAGTTTGCTAACGATACGTTTATTTACTTCATTACGCGTGTCAAAAGAAGACGAAACAATTGGCTTAGATTACTCTGAACACGGTACTCAAGCGTACGTCTTACAAGATGTATTTAAAGGTGCAGCACCACGTTCTAATGACTTCGCTCATCGTCTAACACAACTCGGCAAATCAGTGGAAGCAAAGTAAGAGTAATATAATAAAGGCTTTGTAAGACTTTACCAACAGAAGTTTTCAAGTCGCTTTGGATCCCAAACCTGCTGCACCAAAATAAAAGACGCCGATGTAAGTGATTTCGTCACTTACATCGGCGTCTTTCGTACAGGCAATCCGCGTATTTACAATACAGTTCAGCATTACCATTGTCTAACGCCTACCGATAATGCTAGCAAAAAGAGTTGCCCCTAGCATTGAGCGATAGTCCAGACATAAAAGCACGAAAAGATGGCAATTAGATCTAAACATAGCTGGTCTTGTATAAATGAAAACAATCTTTACTGTGAACAAATTAAAGTGCCAGGCACCCTTAGCTATAGTGGACATAGTATGTCCCACTATACCTTTGGAGCCTGGCATCTTGTTTAGTTATATTATTTAAATTAATGTTGGCTTTCAAGTTCCTTTACTATCGACTCAACTTCTTTACGCGAAATTTTTTCTCGACCTATTTTCATTGCTTTTAATGTACTACTCGCAAGGGCAAGCGGCAATTTACAAAACATAGTAATAGAACGATTGTTAATATCTTTTACGTATTCGCTCCCCATTGCTAAGTTTTGTTTAGCATATAAAAATAAATCTTCTCTGTCCCAACCATCTGGTAAGAAACGAACGCCTCGCTCCCAGTCTTCATCTTGATTACGCAAAATATTTACAGCTTGTAAGCCTCGTCCAAAAGCAATCGCTTTCTCACGATCAGTTTCAATATTGCTGTCATGCCATTTCCACAAATCAGACAACATGCATCCAACTAGTCCTGCCACATAATACGTATAATCATCTAAATCTTCTTTGGTCTTAATGCGCCAGTCTTTATCGATCCATTTCGCCATCCCCTCCGCCATTACAGCGGTTGACTCTTTAACTTTCTCTACTACATCTGGTGGACATAATAAAATCCAATCCGCTAGACGTTTCGTCACAATTGGAAGCGAGTTTTCATAAGGCTCAATAAGTTCACGATATTTTTCAGCGTCAAATGTGGTTTTCAAACTTTCACTAATCGACGTTAACAATTGGCGTTTTGTCTCTGCCTCCATATCTGGATGGTCTTCTATTTCATCAATCGCACGCATACATAAATATGCAGACGCTACTGTTTTTCTAAGGGTCGGTTCTAAAAAATTAATTGGAATGAAAAATGTCCGACTTGTTTGTTTTAACACATCCATCGCTTCTCGATGCAATATGACAGCCTCACTCATACTCGATTCCTCCAGTTCCGTTAATTTGTTTATGTATTCTTATGATTAAACGTTCTGATCCTCTTATCATACAATAAATTTCAGTATTAATACGCATCAAAGCATGTAATTTTAACAAACTAGTCGAAAAGTAATGAATATGCAGATTCTTAATTGAATTTAATACACTTTTCCACTTACTATAAATACTTCTTAATACAAAAATAACCATCGTTTTTCAGGGTGAATTGAAAACGATGGCTAAACTCTAAGAAGTAATGTTCACACTAATTCGAAGATATATTATATTAGTTTATTACAGAACGATAGGATATTTGTAGACGCTTTTGACCGATACTTACAAACTCTTACTTATTATCGATAATCCCCCGTTTACAGACACGTCTAGCATTTATCAATAAAATATCCCACTCATTTAATTTTTTTATTTAATTCCTTAGCAGCTGAGATTGCCACTGCGTCTTCTGAGATATCTCCCGGACGTTTTGCTTTACCAAGCACATAACCGTCAAATGAGATCCCCATAAATTCAAAAATATAATTGAATTGCTGAATAAGTGGTAAACCTTTAATAGAAGGATTGTCTCCGCCTACCGCTATGACATAAGCCTTTTTCGTTCCTAGTTGTTTTTTAAAATCAGGAAATTTTTCATCTCGCATTGTTTGTGACCAACGATCAATAAAATTCTTCATGGTACCTGACATGCTATACCAATAAATAGGCGTTGCAAATATAAACGTATCATGCTTCATCATACGTTCAACAAGCTTGTTATAGTCATCATCTACATCCACAAATCCAGCTTCTGTATGTCGAAGATCTTCGATTGGTTGAATAGTAAAATCTCGCAAGAAAATTTTTTCGATTTCTAGCCCTTTTATTACTTTCTCCGTTAGTTGTTCGGTGTTTCCGTTTTGACGGGTACTTCCGTATATCACAGCAATGCTCATAATTAGACTGTCCCCTTTTCAAATAAATACTTTAGACAATTACTAGTGTATGCAATATGCCTATTAATTTAACACTCTACTTATTTTATTTGAATTATTTCTCACTGAAAAGTTCACTTATTTTTTAAGTACATACGATAATATTGAAGAAAGTTTGACTACTAACTAACGACATTGAAAAGAAGTGAAAGAATTACAGACCTTTACATGATTTTTATTGTTATCGATAATATTGATGCGATCGGCTTTTATTTAGAATTATTACGTAGCGAAATAAATCATTATCAGTTCATATGAACAGAAATCGAAAAGATTTATGATGAAAAGGTTAAAATCTATATCGGAAAACTAGCATCACAGGACCAAGAAATCTTACTAACAATTATATTAAATAATTTCATTAATAATGAATTTTATCGATAATTATTAATAAGCCCATAATGTTATCCACATGTGGACAAAGTGGAAATTTTCTGAAATTATCCACAATTTGTGGATAATTTACTCTTTTTGGTGTATAACTTTTCATTTAACCCTCTTTTTTCCGTCTTTCATAGGAAATTGCATATGTATCTCTGCGAAATGGCAAGATTTCATCATTCGAGCATTCTATTCCTGTGGGTAAGATAGTTGGATCAAAGATGAAATGATCTTTATCGATAAGTAATTTTGATTTCACACTTAAAATTCCAGCTTCAATACGCTGTCGCCCTTTTGGCCATTCTTTTGTAGGGTCATCAGTTGGATCAACTTTTTCTCCAATTACGATATGTAAGCGAAATCGAACTTCTCCCAATTTTAAGCGGTTGATCATTTCCTTTTCTAAAAAATCACTTGGCATAGCCGCCAGTTCTTTGACTGACCAGGTCTCTACACCCGCCTCGGGTTCCCACTCAAACTTCACTGGTGTTCTTATACCATTTTCATTAACCAAATAAAATGCATGTACTGCGTAGTAACGACCTGTTGCATAGCTTTTGGTATTTTTGAGCTTACGTATCATTTGAAAAGCAGTTCGACTTTCTGGATATGTTGCAAAGAGTTTTACCATGTCTTTAAAATTAGGTTTACCATCCTTGAAAGACTTCATAGTATTTAAAATTTTCAAGAATGTCTGAGGTGATTTAGTCACAAAGATTGGCAAGGTTATCCCTACTAAATTCGTTATTATTCCTTCAGACAATTGAAATTGTACTGACATTCCCTTCACCGCTGCAAGAGCATCAGAAGTTGATGGGTTAGGTGAAGTATTTGAAAAACGAACAATTGCCTGAACCTCGGTGTCTCTTAAGTGCTCGGCCATCGTATAAGGAGACGCTTTACCAGTAGGCGTAAACGTCGCTTCATACAACTCTCCTTTTGCATGAGCACGACGATAACCAGGGTGTGTACCAAATACATCCTCTATCCCGTTCACTGCTCTTTTCGCCAATACGGTTTCAGTTGTATCCTCAATCATATCGGATCCTCCTTTGTTTCTACCTATTTACTTCTTTTCATCATGGTTCAAATTGTTTTTAACGTGTACACTTAGGAAGTGAATCTTTGCCAACAAGATATCCATAAAATAATTAAAAAACTAAACAAAAAAAGGTGGAAACTTCATGACTAATGAAACAACTAATTTACCCCCTAAAACATGTTCAATCGAGCGTCTAGTAACATTGGAATCTGATGTTGAAAAAGTATTACTAGGACAAAAAACTGCTACACGTCGTAATGGTCGTTATGCAGATATAGGCGAAATCATGGAATTAAAAGGACAATCATTCATTGTAAACAATGTTTATAATCAATCCCTTGGTGAACTGAAGGAAGAACACGCAAAACAAGAAGGCTTCCAATCTGTAGAAGAATACAAACAGTCCATTTTGTCTTATCATCCTGGTATGCCTTGGTTGCCAACTATGACAGTTTGGGTTCATGAATTCACTCCGGTAAAAGTATAAAAAATGTATGATTTGTACGTATTAATTATTTTCATCCATGTTTTGAGTGCCGTCGTGTCGATTGGTCCACTTTTTGTGTTATTTGCTGTTTTAAAAAAAATGCGAGAAGCAGATTTAGCAATGGAGGAAGCTTATATTGCTATTTTCCGTTATGTGGTTCGACTAATAAAACATGCTGGTCATGTACTCGTGGGCTCTGGTATATTACTTGTCTACCTTGGACCTTGGCCTTGGAATACTCCTTGGATTGTAGCAACAATAGGTCTAATGGTTTTATCTATTTTCTTTCTTGCGCGTGGATTTTCAGGTACTCTCAAGAAATTTAGTGACCCAGAAGTTGAGCGTTTACCATTACTTTCTACTCTCCATAAAGCTACCTGGATTTATATAACCATATTAGTTCTTATGCTGGCTTTAATGGTTATCAAGCCAACATTGTGGTGACTCAGATAAACATCCTGAGGTTATTCTGCTCCCAATACAAACGGTTTGGCTCATATTTACTATAATTAACTCTATCAGTTTAGCCAAAGAGCCTGATTCTATTAAGAATCAGGCTCTTTGTTTTTAAGAAAACATGTTTATGCGAACTCATATTTAATACTAGTGCAATTCGTTTAGTTTCTCTTTGTTCTGATTCAACTGCTCCAAAAGTGTACTAATAGGTTCCGTTTCCCCTCGGCTTTGGAGAGCATTTGTGGCCGAACGTTCTGCACGCTCGATCATTTCCTGCGCGTTTTGAATAGTCTGTTCGGTGGGACGAGTTTGAGCTTGACCTACAGCCATCGTGACATTATCCACAGAATTATGCAATTGAGCAATTATCGTATCTTCTTTCCAACTCATTTGTGTGTGATCTTCCATAGAAAGTCCTCCTTAGTTTCCACTTAAAATTCAATACATTGTTACTATGGCAAAACCAGGGCATTTTTATTCATCGAACAGTTTAATTGGATAAAAATGCTCTTAACAATCTACGCTCAATGATTCACTTTTCTTGAAAAACACTCATTTAACACTGACTATTTTATGTGAATTGTTAAAAATAATACTTCTTTATATAAGAAAAACCGGGCAAAGTACGCCCAGTCCTTTAAGAAAGTACAGTGGATTTAGAAAATAAGAACGCCTTCTATATAAATAGTGATTTCCGTTACAGGCGGACGCTTTCCGCGGGCATGGCCTCAGCCTCCTTGACGAGCAAACTCGTCTGCGGGGTCTTCAGCTCATGCTATTTCCGCAGGAGTCGCCGCCTTTCACTTCAATCATTCACCTGTTTAACGATTAAATTTCAAAAAACGTCCTATCTTTTAAAATGAAAGTACTCAGACTCATATTTGAGAGGAAACTTGCATTTCTAAAAAAAGAAATCACGACTTCACATAAATCTAATTAACGAGAGTTACATAAAAGAAAGTCCGATTTAGCATGTTGGTTTACATATACTAAATACACCATGAACACTGGGTTTTTAACACATCAATTTTATATACTTTCTTATGTTTTTAAGAAAAACCGGCAAGTGCACCCGGTCCCTTTAAGAAGGGTAACCATAGAAACCCGTTTATTTCCGCTACGGTGGACGCTTT
>NZ_AMGD01000050.1:0-18211 GCF_000297555.1 Paenisporosarcina sp. TG-14 | reverse complement strand
CCATGCTGGGCACACTAAAAAACACCGTTGAGAATTCTCAACGGTGTTCATTCCTTACATCTGAATTTGAGGAAACTGCTTGATAATGGCTGCTGAAATATAATCTGCCATGTGGAGAGCCTGCATTTCAATTTCATCAAACGTATTAATGGCTGCTTGATAGTCTTGTTGAAGTAAGAAAACTGTTTCTGATTTAAATAAATCCAAGTGTTTATACATCATTTCTCTCATATCTTCCTGTGAAATATAAGGGTTAATTGAGCTTAGAAATATAGCAATGTCATCGGCATTGGCATTGGCATACCATTTTTTATCAACAGACTCAAAGCTTTCCGTATCTCCATCTTTAGCCGCTTTCACAAGATCAGCAGCAATGACTAAATGATCTTTGATTAAAGCACCGTATTGGTCTCCTAATTGCTCACCGTAGTAAGGTTTAAGTGCGTTCCCCATTTCAGGAGCATTTCGTAATAATCGTGCTAAAACTGCATCTAAATCTGGTGAACTATTAATTAAACTCATAATAGCAGATTTTGTCCAGTAGACATGCTGCTCCCATAGTAAACGCATCGTATTTCGTAATTCATGCTCAGCTCGACTAACACAGGGAGTATAATAAACCCCTGTGGGATACACGTAAATACACATTAAATACCCTCCAATTCGTATCCATATATACTATTCTATATACGCAATTGAGGTACCAATTTTTTTGAACACAAAACCAAATAAACCTTTATTATTAAGATTGTTTTACAAGTTCGCTATTCAAAAGGCTTTGATAAGCTACAGCAATATCCATTCCAACTATTGCATTATTCTTATTCAAATATATTTTCCAAACTTTTACCATTTGTTAATTTTACCTACCGTTATCCTATGCTTCAGCTAATTCTTTTTCAATGATTACTGTAATAAACTAAACTCTTACTCCATATGCATCATCTTGACGAATTGATTGATAGACTTCTGTTTAATTGATTTTCAACTCTAAATATTAAATCATTTCAAAGGTTATTTCGTCACACGAACTTTTCAATTGATTTACTCCTTCGAATATTGCTACTATAGGAGTAGCTTATAAAAAAAGGAGATCACCTAATGACAACTTTTAATGAAAAATTATCGAAGTATGCTGAGTTAGCAGTTAAAGTAGGCGTAAACATTCAAAAAGGTCAAAGTTTATATATCACAGCATCGATTGATAACCCTGAATTCGTTCGTTTATTAACAAAAATGGCGTATGAAGTTGGAGCAAAACAAGTATATGTAGACTGGACAGATGACGTGATTACACGTACACGTTTCGAATTGGCTCCAAGTGAATCTTTCGAGGAGTATCCGGCATGGAAAGTACAAGAACGTGAACAATTAGCTGATCAAGGTGCTGCATTTATGAGTGTAGTATCTTCAAGTCCTGATTTATTAAAAGGAATTGACTCGTCTCGTATTTCAGCATTCCAAAAAGCAGCTGGAACAGCATTAACAAAATATCGTCAATATATTCAATCAGACAAAATTAGTTGGACGGTCATTGCGGCTCCGTCTAAATCTTGGGCAGCTAAAGCATTTCCAGATGTAGCGGAAGATGAACAAGTCAGTGCTTTATGGGATGCTATCTTTAAAGCAGTTCGAGCGGATGTAGATTCTCCAATTGAAGCTTGGGCGAAACACGATGACACACTTCATGAGAAAGTTGATTACTTAAACGACAAAAACTACAATAAATTGCACTACACTGCTCCAGGGACTGATCTTACTATTGAACTTCCAAAAGGACATTTATGGTGTGGGGCTGGCAGTGTAAATGAAAAAGGCGCTTCGTTCATGGCGAATATGCCTACTGAAGAAGTATTTACGGTTCCATTGAAAACGGGTGTTAATGGTGTTGTCTCAAGTTCAAAACCATTGAGCTATGGCGGAAACATCATAGACGACTTCAAGATTACATTTGAAAAAGGTCGCATTGTTAAAGTTGAAGCGGCTGAAGGACAAGAAGTATTACAACGATTAGTTGATACTGATGAAGGGGCAAAATATTTAGGAGAGGTTGCTTTAGTTCCTCATCACTCCCCTATTTCTGAATCTGGATTACTTTTCTATAACACTCTATTTGATGAGAACGCATCAAACCATTTAGCAATTGGTAGTGCCTATGCATTCTGTTTAGAAGGCGGCAAAAAAATGTCCTCAGAAGAACTACAAGAACATGGCTTAAACCAAAGTATTACACATGTTGACTTTATGATTGGTTCAGACCAAATGGACATCGATGGCATTTTAGAAGATGGTTCTAAAGAAGCAGTATTCCGTGGCGGTAACTGGGCTTTTTAAACGGCAATTTTCACCAGTTTTAATTAACCACTACTAGAATTCTCTAAAATCATGTATAATACTAATTATTAAACAAATGATTAATAGAGAGGGGAATTACAATGGCTTTAGGTGTAGTAACTGTAATTGGCTTTATGGCTATTCTAGGAGTAGTTACTTATTTCATTATGTATTTTTTGCAAAAAGCTTTAATTTCTCGTGATTCACAAGTAATCGATCCAAAACCTGAAAATACATTCTAATATTTAGTAAAGCAGTCGTCTTTGAACGATTGCTTTTTTTTGTTATCATAAAACATTTTTTTTACATTTTAACCACAGACATATAACAGAACGACTACAAAATCCTACAAGTTACTTATTTTCCACCCCCCTTCTCTATCTTATATCACATAAAACACTGCAATAATTGATATCTCCCATTAAGTACCACATGGCATAAGCACTAAACTCCTCTATACTTATATAGCAAACTGCTTAGAGGAGGAATCTGTATGTTTTCAAGTATTGATTTAGGGATTGATTTAGGAACCGCTAACATCCTTGTATATACAAAAAATAAAGGCATAATTTTAAATGAACCATCGGTCGTAGCGGTGGATACAAAAACAAGACAAATTATTGCATTTGGTGATGAAGCTAAAAGCATGATAGGTAAAACACCAGGTTCTATTACCGTCATTCGTCCTTTAAAAGATGGGGTGATTGCTGATTTTGATGTGACAACTGATATGTTGCGCATGGTAATGAAGAAAATAGGCAAAAAATTAGGAAGTTCTGTTCGTAAACCGAACGTTATGGTATGTACACCTTCAGGCGCTACATCAGTAGAACGTCGTGCCATTCATGATGCTGTAAAAAATAGTGGGGCTAAAGAAGTTCATTTGATAGAAGAAACAGTAGCCGCTGCAATTGGTGCAGACCTGCCTGTCAGTGAGCCAATTGCTAGTGTAATCGTAGATATTGGTGGTGGAACAACTGAAGTGGGAATCATTTCATTTGGTGGCGTTGTCTCTTCAAACACCGTAAAAGTTGCTGGGGATCGTATGGATGAAGACATTATTCATTTTGTTCGCAAAAACTTTAATGTATTAATCGGTGAACGTACCGCTGAAAGAATCAAAATTGAGGTGGGCTACGCTTTAATTCCACATACAGTGGAAACAATGGAAGTTAGAGGTCGTGACGTATTAACAGGTCTTCCAAAAACAATAACGATTAATTCTGTTGAAGTGCAAGAAACATTAAAAGAATCGTTGTTATCGATTTTAGAAGCGATCCGCGCAACGCTTGAAAGCTGTCCTCCAGAACTATCAGGAGACATTGTTGACCAGGGTGTTGTGTTAACTGGTGGCGGTGCTTTATTAAAAGGCATGCAAGAATGGTTATCTAATGAGATATCTGTCCCTGTTCACATAGCTCCTCAACCTCTTGAGTCTGTAGCAATTGGTACAGGTCGCTCACTAGTAATGATAGATAAATTACAAAAAATTGCCCGCTAATCACACATGAAACGGACAACCCGACGAGCGAGATGATTCTGTCATCTCGCTCATATTTTTGAGTAAAATTGGGCGTTTTTGTTTAATGAAATTGGGCGACAACTCTTCATTTACAATGCCTTGATGGAAAATAGGTGTCAACGATGGAGATATTGGTGGGACAAGCCAGGTCCAATCGCCTTTTACTTCTCTTTGTAATTTATCTTCCTTTTCACGAAATGTTTGAAATTGTTGTGCGGCGGTATAATGATCAACTATTTGTACACCTGCTTGTTTAAATGATGCATACACAGCATGCTGTAATTCAACAAGGGCTCTGTCTCTCCAAAATGTTGTAGTACTTGACGTATCAAGTTCCAATTGCTTAGCAACGTCTCTCAATCGATTGTAGCGATATGAATCCACAAAATTTCGCGCTGCAATTTCAGTTTCCATATACCAACCATTAAAAGGAGCAGGATAACGTAATCCTCCAATTTCAAGAAAGCGATCTGCAATAATTGGTACTGCATACCATTTTAAATTAAGCGGACCCCAATTTTTATTAATCGGATGATCGATCTTAATTTCAAGAACCTCTTCTTTTAAAATAGGAATAATACTAGGTGGTCCTTCATTCCATTGGAAAATAACAGGCAAAAAATCGTATGGTGTTCTATCTCCTTGCCAACCTAATTTTTGTGCTACTTTTGTTAATTCTAAGGAAGCGGGATCTCCAAGAATTTCACCTGATTCTTCCAAATAACCTGCATATCGAATTAATTGATGGCTCCATATTTGTACTTTTTGTTGCTCATTAAATTTCAGGGGTGGGAAAATTGTAATGGTAGATCTAATTTTCCCTTCATTTGTTGCATGTTGAATATGATGATGGATATGCTGTGCTACTTCTTCTTGTGACTCAACATCTCTCGCATCAAAAACATCAAGCGTTTCCCAAAACAATCGACCAATACACTTAGCACTGTTGCGCCATGCGAGTTTAGCTCCATATGTTATTTCATCGAACGTGTGTATGTAAGTTCCGGTCGACTCTATTTCTTCTTTAACAATAAGTTGGCGATTCATTATCGTATCTTCAGAATGTCCATTTTCATTTCCATATTGCGAAAGAAACTCAAACGCTTGATTAACTAATAATTTGTTCATATATGTTCATCCTTTTTTTCTTCATACATTTAGTTTAAGCAATATTTTCTTTACTCTCAATGTTAAAGTGGCTCATATTTAGTTATTTTTAATGTGTGTGACGTAAAAGTGGATAATCTCCATGAAAATCATCTACAATAAGAAAAAGAGATACTAGGGGGAAACGACATGTCTTTATTAAACGAGATTCTATCATTTAATCAAAAATTTGTTTCTGAAAAACAATATGAACAATTTATTACCACGAAGTTTCCTGACAAAAAAATAGTTATATTAACGTGCATGGATGCACGTCTATTTGAACTTTTACCAAAGGCTATGAATTTTAAAAATGGGGATGTAAAAATTGTAAAAAGTGCTGGTGCAGTTATCAACCATCCTTTTGGTGGAATTATGCGGAGTTTGCTTGTAGCTGTGTACGAATTGAATGCTGAAGAAATATACATAATCGGTCATTATGATTGTGGGATGGGTGCTATCCAACCTCAAGAAATGATGCAAAAAATGATTAATCGAGGCATTACACACGATACCATTAATATGTTGAACTATTCAGGAGTTAAGTTAACCGATTGGTTACGTGGATTTGAAGATGTGCATGAAAGTGTACGTCATAGTGTTGATATGGTACGAAATCACCCATTATTGGTGAAAGAAGTTGCTGTTCACGGGTTAGTTATTGATCCCGCAACAGGTAGATTAGAAGTTGTAGAATAATAAACAAACGAAAAGAGCCGAGTAATTGGGCTCTTTTCATTTTTTATAAGGCTGATGGTTTTTTTCTTCGATAAATCCATTGTTGATACTGAAAACGCATGACACAACCAATGCAAAACCCTAATATAGCTAAGAGAGCAGCTATACCAACCATTATTGTGGACACATTAAACAATAGGGTCCAGTTCATTAAAAAACCTATGCATGCAATTAATAGAAATCCTACAGCCAACCATTGATTAAATTTAAGCTGAATATAGTCTTCTTGGACATATAGATTTGCTGGTTTAGATAAAAAACGTTTAACAATTGCTAAAATGGGATGGAACCCAGTAAATAAACTTAAAATACATGAGACAAGCGGAATAAGCAGTATCCATGCTGTTTGAGTGATTAATGCAATGATTACTGACAATACAATGGTCCACTGATTCGCTAATACAAGAGGCTTCGGAATTGTTTTCATTATAATACCCACTATTCTTATTGGTTTTAAAGTATATTATATGTTTGTTTCTACAGATTGTAAATATATCCGCCTATATATAACAATATTTCCCGGGAAATCGACAAAAAAGCTGGATTCTCAAATGAGAAACCAGCCATTCATCAATTTACGCCATCTCCGCCAAGCGGCCTTACCTTTTCAATAATCATCTTCTAGTACCGCATAGATAAAATGATCTTCCCACTTACCATTAATAAATAATAGCTGTCGAAGTAATCCTTCTCTTTGAAATTTCACTTTTTCCAACACACGAATTGACCCACCATTACGTGGAGATACATATGCTTCAATTCGATGTAAGCCTATAACTTCCATCCCATAATTCACAAGCAACTGAACCGCTTCAGTTGCAATCCCTTTACCAACATTCATTTCATCAATAGAATACCCGATAAAGGCACTTGAAAAAGGAAGTCGTTTTATGTTGTACATGGAGATATGACCAATCAGTTCTCGTGTTTTGTAATCATATATACCAAAATTAAACTCCCGTTTACTTTTCATATGATGTAGTGATTCTAAAATCTTTTCTCGTTGAACAGCTGCTGTAAAATATGCATCTTGATGTCTTGGTTCAAAAATCGACCAGTAAAATCGGTTTTTTATAACAAGATTTGCTAAAATAGCAGCATCTTCTTCACGTAATGTTTGTAAAAAATATTTTTTCCCTTGTAATAGTATCATTTAAAGTCACCCTTTAGATGAAGTTAATGCCAAAAACTCTTCCACATCTTTAGTACATAGTGCAATACCTTTTTCCCAGAAAGCATGTTGAGTGATGTCTTCGCCTAAATGTTTCATCGCTAAATCTTCTACTGACATAATCGCCGTGTCTTGAAGTAAAGAGATATACTTTTCTTCAAAGTTACTACCTTCTTCAATTGCTTTTGCATAAATGCTCAAACTGAATAAGTAACCGAATGTGTATGGGAAATTATAAAATGGCACACGAGAGATATAGAAATGCAGTTTAGAAGCCCAGAAATGAGGGTGAACCTCACCAAGTCCATCTCCATACGCTTCACGTTGTGCTTCTTCCATTAATTTATTTAATCGAGTTGCAGAGACAATTCCTTTTTTACGTTCCTCATAAAAACGGGTTTCAAACAAAAATCGAGCATGAATGTTCATAAAGAACGCTACACTGCGTTGAATTTTATCTTCCAACAGTGCTAATTTTTCTTCATCTGTTTTCGCTTCTTTAACTGCAGCATCCGCTACAATCATTTCAGCAAATGTAGAAGCAGTTTCAGCTACACCCATTGCATATTGACGATTCATCCAGTGTACCGGACGGAGTGCATGTGAATGGAAGGCATGACCCAGTTCATGTGCTAACGTTGCGACATTAGACATCGTTCCACTATATGTCATGAAAATACGGGATTGCTGTGACAACGGCATACCTGTACAAAACCCGCCAGGACGTTTATTCGGACGGTCTTCAGCTTCAATCCACTCATCTTCAAATGCTTTACGGGAGAATTTCTCAAGCTCTGGTCCAAACTTACCAAACTGTTTTAAAATAAATTCTGCACCTTCTTGATACGATACTTTTTTAGTTGATTTCGTAACTGGTGCGTCTAAATCCCACCAATTCATAGCATCTGCTCCAACTAACTCTGATTTGCGTTTCAAATAATTTACAAAAGGTGTTTTGTGCGCACTAATTGCTCCCCACATTGCGTCTAAAGTTTCCTGCTTCATTCTATTCATATGTAATGGTTCTCTTAAAACCGAATCCCACCCACGTTTTTTGTAGACAGCTAATCGGAACCCTGCCATATGATTTAATGTTTTTGCAAAGAACTCTTCTTTTTCTGTCCAGGCATGTTCAAGTGCATCAAATGACTCTTTTCTGACTGTAGCATCAGAATGTGAACTTAAATTACTTGCTTGACCAACTGAAAACTCTTTTTCTTCGCCATCAACCGTGACACGAACTCTCACGTCACCCACTAATACATCATATAATTGGCTCCAGCCGTGATAACCATCTACACTAAGAGCGGTGATCATGTCTTCTTCTTTCTCTGTCAGCAATTCTTTTGCTTCATCTCTCCATTCATTTAAAACAAAAGCAAATTTTATTAATTGATTATCTTCCATTAAGGAGGCCCAAACACTATCTTCTGTTTTTGATAATTGTTGCTGAACTACTAACATAGATGAAGAAAAACGAGCACCTAAAGAGCCCATTTCCCCTTGTAATAAATTGGCTTGTTTATCCAACGTATCTTGTGCTAAATAGCAACCAATTACTGCTCCAGCTTGCGATAAATTTTCAGCTATCTCTTTCGTTTCCTCAATAATAGAGAAAATTTTATTAGAGTCTGTTTCACCTTGTGGTACTTCAAATGTTGATAACCTTTGTTGAAATGTATCTAATTTTACGGATAAAGTATTTAAGTGCTCTCGAAGTTCAGGTGATGAACTTCCCCCTTTAAAAAATACGTCTAAATTCCAAACTTCAGAGTACGTTTTGGTAGTCAATATGTTACCCTCCAGTTATTTCTAATTTTTCTGAAAATACTCCGTAATTATATCATGCATCTTCGCCTTGCGAAACATCATCATGTGAGTTAACAGGTATGCCTTTTTCCACACATACTTGCATAATATGTTCTAGAATTCTTTTTAAAACAACTATTCGTGCATATTTTTTATCATTTGCTTCCACAACAATCCACGGTGCATAATTAATGTTTGTTTTTTCAAACATTTCCTCAGCTGATTCTATATAACTTGTCCATTTTTCACGATTACGCCAATCTTCATCCGTTAGTTTCCACTGTTTATTTGGATCAATACGTCGTTCTTCAAAACGTTTTAACTGTTCCTCTTGTGTTATATGCAACCAGCATTTCACAACGATGTATGATTCATCCGTCAGCATTTTTTCAAAATCATTTATTTCTTTATAAGCTCTTTTCCATTGCGGCTTTGTTGCAAATCCTTCGATACGTTCTACTAAGACTCGTCCATACCAAGAACGATCAAAGATACTAATTTGTCCGTGTTGCGGAAGCTTCCTCCAAAAACGTTGAAGGTAATGGTATCTTAATTCATGTGGTTGAGGAGCGGCTATCGGGTGAACTCTAAGTCCTCGGGGATCCAACCTTTCCGATAATCTTTTAATCGCCCCCCCTTTTCCAGCTGCATCCATCCCTTCAAAAACGAGCACAAGACCCACTTTTTCGTTGAATAAATGTTGTTGAACGTTTAACATGTCGTATTGGAGCTGTTTTAATTCTTTGTTGTATTTTTTCTTATTTTCATATCGTTGGTCCATAAGTAATTCATTTAATCGAATGTTCATCCAAATCCCCCATTCTTCTGTCTCTTATTTTACAGAAATTTTCGGTAAATTGGAAATTGATGTTATCGTTACAAGGCGTTATACTACAGTATAGGAGGTGAATGCTATGGTTCGTTTCGCACTTATGGTAATCTCACTAATCGGTGTAATTACTGTTAATGCTTTAGCTAATATCTTGCCTTTAAATAATCAAACTACAGGTGAGATATCCAATCGTCTTCCGGTTTTATTTACTCCAGCAGGATACGTATTTTCGATTTGGTCTGTCATTTATCTATTGTTAATCTTTTGGGTAGTAGGCATGTGGAAAAAGCGTACACAAAATGACGCTGCCTATGCAAAACGCTCAACTCTGTTTATCATTAGTTCTATTTTGAATATGGCATGGATTTACTTGTGGCACTATGAATCTTTTTTATTAACAGTTGTAGTAATGATTGCATTACTTGTCACTCTTATTATTTTATACGGCACTTATAAGGTTACAGATAATCTGGTCGCGAGTCGACTACCTATTTCTATTTATTTAGGGTGGATCAGTGTCGCCACAATTGCCAATATTAGTTATGTTTTAACCTTTTATGAATGGAGTGGCTGGGGTTTAAGTAACCCATTATGGGCTGTAATTATGATGACTATCGCTACAGCACTTGCATTACACATTCGTTACCATCATTTTGATATTGCATACGTCCTGGTCTTTATTTGGGCTTTTATTGGGATAGCCGTTCGAAATGGTTTAGAAGAATTACTAGTCTCAACAGCCGCCTTCTTCTTAAGTGCAGTCATGCTTTCTGGCATCCTATTTATTAAAAAAAGACCAACTGCGCGTTCGTAGCAGTTGGTCTTTCGCTTTTAATTTATTTTCGTTATTAGAATAGGTTTATCTTTCGTGACAATCACGGTATGCTCGATTTGAGCTACAAGTGATTTGTCTGGAGTAAGAAATGTCCAGCCATCACCAGACTCCACAATATGTTCCGCTTTTTCTGAAATAAACGGCTCAACCGCTAAAACCATTCCTTCTTTCAATATGGTTGGTTCCCATGCGTCAAAGTAGTTTAAAATATGTTGTGGGGCTTCATGAAGAGATTTCCCAATACCATGACCAGTTAAATTCATAATGACAGTAAAACCATTCTGTTTTGCTTCGCGTTCAACAGCTTTACCTATTTGATTTAAACGAGCGCCAGCTTTCACTTTTAACATTGCACGGTCAAATGCACTTTCAGCCACTTCGCATAATTTTTCTTTATTGTCGTAACCTTTCCCAATAACAAATGAAATGCCTGTATCTGCAAAATAACCATTTAACGATCCAGAGACATCAATATTTACAAGGTCACCATCTTTTATAACACGTGAACCTGGAATACCATGTGCGACTTCTTCGTTAACACTAATACATGTGAAACCTGGGAAATCATATTCCCCTTTAGGACCTGAAATCGCCCCTTTTTCTTTAAACATACGTCCACCAAGATCATCAATTTCTTTCGTTGTGACACCCGGTTTTGTTATTGCGCGCATCGAGTCGCGAATATCTGCAACAATTCGGCCTATGGCTTTTAACGACTCAAAGTCTTCAGTTGTTTTTGCAATCATAATCGATAAATCCTTCTTTCTAAAATATCTAGCCATACTATACCACAACAAAAGGCGCTTTCCCATCAGCTAGAATAATTATGAACATTCAGATAAAATAAAGATGTTTTGCATAATAACAATTTATATAATTTTGATGTGAAGTCAAGGGCTTCATTGTCCATTGATTCTTCGTGTACTACTCTTTCACATTTCACACAGAATTATGCTTTTTGTGGTCTAAGTAAACGTGAGGCAGCTAAGAATAGTAATGAGCATGTAACTGCCGTTAATAAAAACACAGGAATCATGTACGTCGCATTATAGATACTAGAATAGATGAATAAATTGGCACCTTCTTCAACATACATACCAAAGAATAAAATGCCGGTAATTACGTGAGTGACATAACGTAATAATGAACCAATCAATACAGCACCTACAATTATAGAAATTATTTTCCCTCGATTATTTTGTTGGGCATATTTAAAATATTGATTACGAAGTATTCCAGCAAATCCAACAACACCATATGCAATTAAATAATCCAAAATTACTTGCATAACTACAAAACTAAACGATAGTGGTGCTACAGAAATTAATCCTGAAACAATTTGCAACAATCCTACTAACAAACCAGTAATTACACCAGCTAATGTGCCTCTGCGAAATGCCATTAAGACAATGGGAATCATCACTAAACTAACTGATCCTCCTTGTGGCATTTTAAATGCCACAAAGTCCAATACAAACCCTAACGCAGCAAATATTGCAATCTCTACTAATAATAATACTTTTTGATTTCTCATCTTTCTTCCTCCTTTTGCGATGTGCTGCAAATCGCGAGTCAGGGTGAAAAAAACCATAAAAAAAACGACCTCAGGGACAGAGCCTGACGTCATTGGAGTCGGTTTCTATCCACATCCCTGCGCAAGCATTAACTTACAGGTTCTAAGGGTTAGAACTTTTCTCGTTCACTCTCAGCCATTACAGGCTCCCCTTGTGGTACATACATTAAATTTTAATAATACGAGTTTATTGTACAGAAAGTTAGAAAGAGAAACAAGAGGCTAATGGCAGTCCTGTGACTTTCAACTATTTATCGCTATACTAGGTATATAAAATTCAAAAGGCTGTGAATGGTACATGATCAATTTATTGAAAAATTTAGTAGCAATCAAAAGTGATACAGAGATTGGTGCAAATGACGCACTACGGTATTGTTCGTCGTGGCTTACAAGTCATGCGATCCCACATCAAGTCCTCGAAAATGAAGGACGCTTAATGATTCACGCAGAGGTAGGTCAAGGTCCTACGACCATCGTATGGAACGGACATGTAGACGTAGTCCCTGCGAAAATTGAACAGTTTAATCCAATTATTGAGGGTGACAGACTATATGGCCGTGGTTCTGCAGATATGAAGGCTGGAGTTGCTGCAATGATGGAAGCTTTCCGACATATTTCTTCTATTCCAAAGCAATTGCAACAACTCGTTGTTTTGCATATAGTAACCGATGAAGAAACGGGTGGTCACAAAACATCTGGTCATCTTGTTGAGACTGGTCATTCTGGCGACTTTGTCATTTGTGGTGAGCCAACCCAATTAAAATTAAGTGTTCAATCAAAAGGTGTTTTGCAAATACATATCACATTTCTAGGAAAAGCTGCACATGGTTCACGTCCTTGGGAAGGAACAAATGCAATTGAAGCATCATACATATTTCATGAAAAGCTTATGAACTTACCTTTTACAAAAGCAAGTAATTGTTATTTTGAATATCCTTCCATTAACTTGGCTAAAATTCAAGCAGGTGATCGCTATAATGTTGTACCTGACCATTGTGAAGTTGGATATGATATTCGCTTTATTCCTGGCCAAAAATGGGAAGAAATTTTACAACAAATTACCGATTTAGCACATTCAATTAATTCAAAAAACATTGTCAAAGTTTATGATAAAATGTCTGCTATTATCACCTCAGAAGATAATAATTACATTAAGTCACTATCTGAATTAACAGCTAAAGTCACACAAAAAGAAGCTGTTCTATTTGGTCAGCATGGAGCTGCAGATACACGTTTTTATGTTAACACAGGAGCTATAGCTATTGAATTTGGTCCAAGTGGTGATGATTGGCATGGTCCGAATGAATACGTATTGATTTCATCAGTAGAACAATATGCAGATATTTTAACGAAACATGCGTTGACTTGAAACCATTTGCATATGTTTCGTATAAATAGCTAATAGAGTTTTAAGGAGGAATAAAATTGGATAATCGACGTGTTTTATCCGCTTTGTGTTACTTCAGTATTCTATTTACCCCATTTTTATTACCAATTATCATTTACTTTATTACACCTGATCCAGAAGTTAAGCGTCATGCAAAACGCTCACTACTTTCACATGCAATCCCAGTTGCACTTGGAATTGTCGGTTTTATTATATTAATGGTTTTGTCTCTTACGATGTATAGTACTTCCGACTTTTCAATTCAACCAGGTACATCAGTTGATTTCTTTGCCGCTAGCATACCATTATTGTTTTTGATAGTTTATGGTGTTCTTTCGATTGCTGTATTGATTTGGAACATTATTCAAGGAATTAAAGTGCTTCAGTAGGTTTACTTTTTACTTCTTGTGGGAAATAACAATAGTGACAGGAGTGATATACATGAAAATTGGTAAATTAATTAAAACAACTATAAAGTTTGCACCTATCATTATTCCAATCGTTAAAAAAGTTATTGATTCTAGAAAAGGTACTAAAATCACATATACACGCAAATAAAAAGTTGGAACTCGTTAACTCGAGTTCCAACTTTTTTAAATGAAAGGTTTCATTTCAGATAGTGCTAAATATTCTTCTTCTAAAAACGAAGATGGCAATACTGCAGATTCGTCACCCACTTCATTAGCATCCTGTTGTTCTTGCATAATCTGTTCAAAGCTACGAGGATTTGCAGGAGGCACCTCATTTTTCATTACCTGCATTGAGCCTTTTGAATAGACATTGAAAAAACTGTTCGCCATTGCTCGGTATCCCTCTGCATTTGGGTGCACATCTGCTGCATTTGGTACTTTATCTATTGCATTATTACCGAAAGCAGCATCAACTGACACAAAATTCACACCTGCTTTTTTAGACACTTTTGCTAAAATATCATTAAGACGATCTAATTGTTTAGCCGTACCGAACTTTTGCGATTCACGTGCATGTGGATACGCAAAATAATAACCCATTACATAAATTTCTGCTTTCGGTGCTATTTTTTTCAAGTCGGTTAACATCGTTAACATGTTTTTCCGGACGGTATTTAATGAAAAATCCACGGGAATCTGTTGAAAGGATAATGATCCAGACTTATCATTCGCTTGAATAAGCCTCAAAAGATCGTTGGCTCCGGCTGAAATTGTAATGACATTTGCATTTTTAATCAGTTGTTTCGCCTCTTTAGATTGCACACGTTCAAGCACATCGGCAGTCGTAAATCCCGGAAATGATAAATCTTTCGAATAAAAAACAAGTGGTTGATTCCTCGCAATTTCTTGGGCAATTAAATCACTATAACCTGTATCAATTCCACTCATGGGTGTTTGACCAGCAGCAATAGAGTCGCCCAGTGCCACATAGGAAACAGGACCAAATACTTGAGCACTTGTTTGAAACGGTACTAGAAATACACTACAGATTACCAATATGGCAGTTAATCGTCTTTTTATCATAAAGTCACCTTCTTAAAATGCCCAGTTCCCTTGACGGAAAATAGGTTCTATTTTACCATCTTCACGTTCACCATCAATATCCATTTCCTCACTACCAATCATGAAATCTTCATGAGTGATCGATGTATTTAATCCTAAAGCCTGAAATTGTCCTTCTTCTAAATCACTAGCACCTTCAACACACGTTGGATAGGCTTCTCCAATCGCTAAATGGTTGGATGCATTTTCATCAAACAATGTGTTGTAAAATAAAATACCAGAAGACGAAATGGGTGATTTATGCGGAACCAAAGCCAATTCTCCAAGATAAGCTGACCCACTGTCATTTTGAATTAATCCTTGAAGTAAGTCATTTCCTACCTCCGCTTGTGCCTTTACAATTTTGCCATTTTCAAACGTAAACGTGAAACCATCAATGATATTACCTTGGTAAACAAGTGGTTTTGTATTGCGAACATATCCGTTAACACCTAATTTTAAAGGAGCTGTATAGACTTCTTCAGTAGGCATATTCGCAATAAATGCAGTCTTGTTAGGCGTTTTACTTGCACCAGTCATCCATAGGTGTTTCGCTGGTAATTCAATTGTTAACTCTGTACCAGGTGCTTTATACATGATTTTTTTATAGCGTTTGTCGTTTAATGCAGTTGCACGCTTTTCTAATTCACTAATATGAGTCTTCCACTGTTCAACAGCAGTTCCATCACCAATTCGGACTGTTTTAAAAATAACTTCCCATAACGTGTTTAATTGTTCTTCTTTTGGCAACTCCGGAAATACTTTTGCTGCCCACTTTTGAGAAGGTATCGCAACAATTGACCAAGCGATTTTATCTGACATAACAGCAGAACGGTATTTTTCTAACGCACGACCTGCTACTTTATGTTGATCAGAAATACGTTTAACAGGAACTCCTGCTAATAAATCAGGATCTTCCGCATCAATCCATAATAATGCTCCTTTTTGATCAATCAATTCATCTCGCTGTGCTACCATCCATGCTGGAAACTCATGCATTTCAGATTCAGCAGCAAACTCATAAAAAGCACGATTGGTTGGTCCATCTGAGAAGTTTACATGGACGCGTTTCGCTCCTGCATCGTAAGCTTTTTTAACAACTAGACGCGTAAAATCAAGTGTTTCCGTCGTCGTGTTTATTAACACATATTGACCAGGTTGGACGTTAATTCCTACACGCACAGCCAAATTAGCATATTCTGCTAATTTTTCATCAAAAGTCATTTCTTTTTCCCCCTTTGTAGCAGGGTTTTAGATGACCCTTCAATTAATTTACCTTGATCCCATACTTTTTGTACCGGTTTAGATGGCAACTCTTTTGTCCATTTTTTATAATTCTTTTCATCTGTATATGTTAATAATGATAATACTTCACCATCAGCACCAGCACGACCTGTTCGGCCTGAACGATGCAAATATGGTTCGATCAAGTGCGGTACATCAACATGAATAACATGAGTCAAACCTTCTATGTCTAAACCACGAGCGGCAATGTCAGTAGCAATTAATATACTTACTTCTCCCTTGCGGAAAGAAGCCAATGCTTGCTTACGTTCTTCTTTTTTCATATCTGAGTGTAAAGTTACGATTTTTGCTTCACGGAATTTTAGCTTCGATTCTTTCATTAACAATTGATCTAAATTGTTAACAAAAGCTAAACCGCGTAATCCCTCCACATAAGCTAAACGTCGCAGTAGATCTGTTTTGTCACGTTCTTCTACTTTGACAAATGAATGTACTACTTTACCTTGTGCCGGTAATTCTTCATGTGTCACATGAATGCGCAATGGATCTTTCATCATTCGATTTGCTGCTAACTCAATTTCTTCGGTAATCGTTGCTGAAAGAACTACTATTTGACGGTCGTGATTAGAGCCATCAATAAGCGCTTTGATAATACCGCGATGTTCTCTAGCTAACAACTGATCGCCCTCATCTAAAACAATATGCATGATGTCATGCAGTTTAAGTTTTTTATTTTTGATAAATTCATTTAAACGGCCCGGTGTTCCAACGACAATTGTTGGTTTTTTCTTTAGTTTCTCTAATTGTCGAGCCATATTAGCTCCTCCAATTAATTGAGCAACTGTAATATCGGTATCAGCTGTCCACTCACGCAACACTTCAACAATTTGCATCGACAGTTCTTGTGAAGGTGTAACAATGAGCGCTTGCGTTTTGTGTAAGGAACCATCTACTTGATTTAATAGTGGCAAGACGTACGCTAATGTTTTACCTGAACCAGTTGGCGATTCTGCCACAACATCTTTCCCTTCAAGCATACTTGGGATTAATTGAGTCTGTACAGGCATTTCATATTCAAATTTCCATTTATTTTGAAGTTCGGGTTTTAGGTTTTCGATAAATGACATGGTTATTCCACCTTTATATTTACATGTTTTTAGTGTACCATAAAACGCTATTTTAAGCCTTTTTCAATTGGGACTGTAAGGTTTTCACAACTGATGTTGAACACCATGTTGCAACCTCAACTAATTCCCTAAATAACCCGAGGACATCAGTAAAATGGACAAAGTTTAGTGGTTGTACAATATATGACGTTGGTGAAATAAAATCCCCTTCTCGATAAAACAGGAGAAAGGGATGGAATTTCACTAATGTCATTTTTTAATAAATATCTATGAAACTAAAAAAAGCCTGATACACGCTGATTTCCGTTCCGAGCGGACGCGTTCCGTGGGGCGTGCGGTGAGCCTCCTCGTCGCGAAAAAAATCAATGCTCCTGCGGTTACTCGTCGCAAACGAATTGTGCACAATTCGTTTCCTGTGGGGTCTCACCTGTCACGCTAATCCCACCGGAGTCGCCGCTCTGCACTCCAATCAGCTAAGAGAATATAGGAAACATAAGTTCAAATAGATCCCTAACATTACTTTTGAAGAAAACTTCATAAAAGAAGGGACTTTTAAAGGGAAAGTATGTACATATGTCCTTGGAAAATTGACAGACAACCCTACACATTGCGAAGGGTGCGGTGTCAGAAACCGACTATACAGTTTATAAAAATGGGACTCAATCATCTCGAATTACCTTACCGATTACGGGTGTAAAACCAACTTATTTACTTTTGAAAAAGTAACGTTTCATATGTAAAGCGTGTAATTATAGTTTCACTCCAAAACACCTATCGTTCAAAAGAATAGGTTTCACAAAATGTAATGGCACAAGTCATACTAAAGTCTGCTGAAGCACAATCCTTAACGTCTATGGCAAGAGATTGTTCCATCTCACCTACAACTGTTTTAACGCTTGAATAACCAAGCTGCAAAACAATTTAAACCGTATTATTTTACCCTTTAAATTAAAACCAGCTGATAAACAAAGCGAACAAAAA
>NZ_AMGD01000049.1:0-13559 GCF_000297555.1 Paenisporosarcina sp. TG-14 | reverse complement strand
AATAAAGTAAATGGTGTAGGATCTGTAGTTTATTCAACAAAAGAAAATGAACTTAAAGACTTAATTAAAGACTTCGGTGAAAATATGGGGTTATCGGATCAAAATAATCCGCTCCGTGCTGCATTTTATGTGAAGGCTTTAGACCCTCAAGATACAATAAAAGTAGCTGAACGCATTGATCGTCTCGATAATACATATTCAGTAGAGTATGGTGAAGGAAAGATTGAAAAGCTATTTAGTTTTTTAAATGGTGCCCGAAATGTCGGTTTAGTCTTGATTGGAGCCTTACTATTTACTGCAATGTTCTTAATTTCAAACACTATTCGCATTACAATTTTAGCGCGTAGTCGCGAAATTGAAATTATGAAACTAGTAGGTGCTACAAATTGGTTTGTTCGAATTCCATTCGTGTTAGAAGGAATGTGGATTGGAATATTGGGTGCAATTTTACCTATCACACTCGTTACTCTACTTTATTACAATTTATATACAGTAGTTCAACCGTATTTAGAAGGTGAATTATTTAGTCTATTACCACTAACTCCATTCTTGTTCCAAGTCAACGGTCTCATTTTACTAATGGGAATATTTATTGGCATATGGGGAAGTTTTATGTCAGTTCGGAAGTTTTTACGCGTATAAACACGACTTTGAAAGTATACGAGCATGAGTAAGAAATCCAGCATCAGTTACTTCTGTTAATGTCAGCTCTGGACAATCTATTTCATAAGGACAAGCAATTGGCAAAAAGGGTAGTACAGATCGTTCAACAGGTTCACAATACACTTTGAGGTTCATATAGTTCCATGGAATAGTGCATGTCAAATGCTGTGAATCCGATTGGATATGTGACATTCTAAATAGTCATAACAAAGCCCACTCTCATTAAATTGAGAGTGGGCTTTGTTAATGCGTTTGTATTTCTCGTATAAGTGGGTGGATATGTGCTGGAACAGCGAGTGTAACAATGGAAAAAGCCCCTTTCCGGCTTTGGAAGTTTAGTGAATTTTGTGGTGTCACCGACTACTTATTTTGTAAATCATGTAATGGTGGCAGCAGGGGATAGGGTAACAGGATATTATGATGGAAGTGCACCTGTTCCTCTTGAAGGATGGACTATACAAAGGTCCGTGAAGTAAGAACAGTATTCATTGGAATTGAAACAATTAATCAAACATGCTTTTTCTTAATCAAACATTAACAAACCTCATTCATAATGGATTGTAAAGTAATGTTGTTATGAATGACATTGGGCTATTTTTTGCTTTAGCAGGGGGGATGCTGTCTTTTTCCTAAATTACCAGCATATATCACTCATTTAACTGATGGTAAGATTGAAAACTCTAAAATGATAGTCAATCGTTCAACGCTATACATGAGGTCCATTGGGTTTATTATGGGATTAAGTATTATCTTTGCAGATGGCAGGATTGCTTAATTTTAATTTAATGAAGGAAATAAGAATATTTCAATTGTAGAAAAGGTGAAAAACTTGAACCAAACAAATCTCATTGGCAAATCTGTATTAATTGTAGAAGATGATCCAAAAATCCGGAATCTCATTAAGATCTATTTAATCAAGGAAGGTTATGAGGTCATTGAAGCTGATAATGGAGCCCAAGCAAAGGAAAAAATTCAACAACTCGATCCATGTATTTTGATACTTGATCTCATGTTACCAAGAATCAGCGGTGAAGAGATATGCAGATGGGTGCGTGAAGATTTGAAAAATATGATGCCCATTATCATGCTTACGGCAAAAGCTACTGAAAAAAACAAAATAGAAGGCTTCAAATTAGGGGCTGATGACTATGTTGTCAAGCCTTTCAGCCCTGCTGAATTAATGGTTAGAATAGAAGCTGTTTTAAGAAGGACGGCAAGCCGTTGCGGAAAGTTAAGTTTTACAGGGTTTACGATTAAACCGGCAAAAGGCGAAGCATGGATAAATGGAGAACAGCTAGAATTAACCCACTTCGAATTTAAGCTGCTCCATACGTTTATGCAACATCCTAGTCAGGTTTTATCCAGGGAACAAATCTTGAATATGATTTACGAAAATAATGAAAAATCTGTATCCGACCGAACCATTGATGTTCATATCAAGCATTTGAGAGGAAAGATTGGTGAAAAGACACCCAAAGATTATATTCAGACTGTGAGGGGAATGGGGTATAAATTTGTGGGTCTTTAGAAAGTTATCCAACC
The DNA here is from genome assembly GCF_000297555.1 of Paenisporosarcina sp. TG-14. Classification (NCBI taxonomy): domain Bacteria; kingdom Bacillati; phylum Bacillota; class Bacilli; order Caryophanales; family Caryophanaceae; genus Paenisporosarcina; species Paenisporosarcina sp. TG-14. Next base: position 11,354 of record NZ_AMGD01000049.1, on the reverse strand, counting down.
TATTGTTCAGACTGGTTGCGTTGAATAGCCTTGTTATTTTGCTTGTCATTCTCCTTGCTGCTTTGTCTGTGACGGATTATGCCTGTTATTTGGTCAATTCACAACAAGTCACTGGACAGGAATTTGTTGATACATTGAATGGATTTCTTTGGAAAGTCAGCATTGTGACATTTATTATTGCAGGGTTGTTTCATTATTTTACAGTAAAAAAAATTGTTAGCCCCATTAAGCATTTATCGATTGCGGCAAAAGAAATCAAAGAAGGCAAAACGCCTTCCAAAATAGAAAGTTCTGCTACAGGAGAAATAAAGGGACTAATTGAAAACTTCAATTCAATGTCAGAAACGCTCTCTTCCGTTCAAGAACAAAGGGAAGAAATGCTGAAGGATATCGCACATGAGCTTCGGACGCCATTGACAAATATAAACGGTTATCTAGAAGCACTGCAAAACGAAGTAATTGATGGGAACCCTGAATTATTTGGTTCACTGTTGGAAGAATCCCGCCGAATCACAAGAATTGTTGAGCTTATAACAGAATTAAATTCTTGGAATAACGGAATATATTTTTTAGAAAAGCAGTTTGAACAAGTGCAAATTAACAAAGTGCTGTCAGAGTCATTAACGGCCTTTCAATTGAAACTACAGAATCAAATCACGGATATGCAGGTTAACATTGAGGATGCTGAGATTTTGGGCAATAGAGATGGTCTTAAGCAAGTCTTTACTAACGTGCTTCAAAACATCCTTGATTATAATACGGGAACATTCTTGAAGATTAATGGTGAGATAAAAAATAATAGATATATCATAACCTTCACTCATTCTGGTCAATTTATTGATCCTGAAAAAAAGGCCATGATCTTTGAACGTTTTTATCGTCTAGAAGAATCAAGAAGCACTAAGTCCAACGGTGCCGGTCTTGGGCTTGCAATTAGCCAAAGCATTGTCACTGCACATAAAGGCGATATCGGTCTACATACAGATGGCACTCATCATACTTTTTGGATGGACTTTCCTTTATATCCGTTGAGTCGATAATCGAGAAGAGTGATTGTCTTAATCAAATCTTAACAAACCATGTTCATAATCAATTTTAAAGGGGTTTAGTTCAAAATGAAATTTACAATCGAAAATGAAAAAATAGTTGGCGATTTAGGTTTCGGGTCACTACCTATTTCTCCTAACGACACAATTGGTTATCGTCCATATGAGCTTTTTGTCTCTTCTTTAATCGGATGCAGTGGTACTTTGCTCGGAAATATTTTGAAAAAGAAAAGGATTGAGCACAAAAGGATAGAGATGGACGTCTCATCTGTCAGAAATCCGGATTATGCCAACCGAATTGAACAACTTTCCATAACTGCCTATGTTCAATCAGACCAAAGCATAAGCGAACAAAATGCACTGAAGATAGCTGATTTAGTCGTCAAAAATTGTGGAATGATTCAGTCTGTCATCGAATCGATTGATCTAACTTTCATAGTCAAGACGTCCACACTCAATGGTGATGTCCGTTAACCTATTTTCGTTAAACTTTCATATTCGGCATGTGTTATTAATCACGAAAGACATTGAAACGGGGTACATCATCAATGGTAGAGACCACTAAATTAATACCAATTTTTATTACCATTAGTAGTATATTTGGAGGAATCCTATCTTTTTACATGATGAGTGATTTACCTAAAGAGCAGAGGAAAAAACTTATAGAAGAAATAACTTCGCAACTTATTAATTTCGTGCTTTTTATTTGGGTGGGAAAAATCATCTTGAATTTCCCTGTATTTATCAGTGATCCATTGGCTATATTGGCTTATCCCAGCGATTCCAGTGCGTTTTATCTAGCTGTATTATTCAGCTCATTATTCCTTTTTTATAAGTCTCAACGGGGTCAAATGAATGTGATGTTGTTTATCCAGTCTTTTATTTTTGTGTTTTTAATAGCTTCATTTTTGTATGAATTTATACAGTTTACCTGGTATGACAATCCATATTCGTTTGGCTATATGGTTTTACTGGCGATTCTTCTCGTCCTATTCCTAACCGCCCAGGGACGTATAGGAAGCCATATCTTAATAAGCGCGTTGTTAATCGGATGGTCTTTAGGAATATATATTATTACTACTATCCAGCCTTTTGTTACGGTATTTGGGTATATGATGACACCTTGGTTTGTAGGGTTGTTTTTTGCAGTGAGTTTTACTCAACTCATATTAAATCAAAGAAAGAGTGGTTATATTGAGCGGAATTGAAACAGATACAGTCTTAATTGTCGGAATGTTACTGGCTGTTGGTGCAGGGGCTCTCTCCTTTTTATCACCATGCGTACTGCCTATTTTCCCCGCGTACCTGTCCTACATAACAGGAATCAGTGTAAAAGAATTGCAGGGAAATCAAAGCTCTGAAATCCGCAAGAAATTATTGAGCCATTCAATCGTATTTTTATCAGGAGTTTCACTGGTTTTCATTAGTCTAGGAGCCAGTGCTTCTTTTTTAGGAGAATGGCTTCAAACCTTATTAATGGGTGATTCAGGTTTATTTATCCAGCGTATTGCGGGGATCTTTATCGTTATTATGGGCTTCTTTATCGCAGGTTGGATTAATATTACAAGGTTAATGAAGGAAAGACGTTTCCAATTTTCAAAAAGACCTGCTGGATATATAGGGACATTTTTTATTGGACTCGGCTTTGCAGCGGGCTGGACTCCTTGTATCGGACCGATTTTCGGGTCCATCTTACTTTTGGCTGCAAGCAATCCCGGCCAAGGCCTTCTTTACACCGTGATGTACGTAATTGGTTTTGCTTTGCCGTTCCTTATATTAACTTTTTTCCTGGGATCGACGAAATGGATTGTTCGCCGAAGCCAAGTGATTATGAAAGTGGGCGGCGTCATTATGATTATAATGGGTCTGGTGTTGTTTTTTGGCCTGATGCCGCTTATTACAGGATTTCTACTTGAATTAATAGAAGGTACTTGGTTATCAAAACTAGGATAGGTATGGGGGTTATCATCAATGAAAAAAACAATTCTTGTTGTGGTTATAACGTTAATGGTCAGTTGGACTGTTTTTGATCTTGTAAATTCAAAGGAAGAAACAGCAAACCAAGAAAATACAACAAAACAAGAAGATACAAAGATTGATGAGGCTGTGGGTTCTGAGGAGACAGGACTTGCAATTGGAAATATAGCACCCGATTTTGAACTGACAACATTGGAAGGTAAAACTGCTCGTTTATCTGATTATAGAGGGCAACGCGTCTTCATAAACTTTTGGGCTACTTGGTGCCCGCCATGCAGAGCAGAAATGCCAGACATGCAGAAATTATATGAACAGAAGGACGTGGATGTAGAGATTTTGGCGGTTAATTTGCAAGAGTCAGAGGAAGTCGTCTCTGAGTTTGTAACAGATTTCGGTTTGACTTTTCCAATACTGATGGATGTAAACTCAGATGTGGCAGATACCTATCAAGTCCGGGCATACCCTACTTCTTATATGATTGATTCAAGTGGTCGAATACAATATATTGCGATTGGTGCAATGAACCATGATCTCATGGTTCAAGAAATTGAAAAGATGAAATGAAGAGTTAAATGATGTAGATGGAGAATGAATTATAAATGACTTTATTGTCAATCGATTCTGTGTGAAGTATATGCTATAAATAGTCGTTGAATTATTAAGCATTGTTTAGGGATAACGAATCCAGCAACCGGTTAGGTAGAAGATTGATAACGAACTACTCCATACTTTATATTGTCGCAAGAATACCTATCGAAAGGTGAGTATACTAACTATACATTGCTGAATCAAAAGAGCGGCGGACGCAAGTATAACGCAGGATTGCCTGCAGTAAAATAGTAAAAGAGCTGTGACAATGTCACAGCTCTTTTTTTCATTCCTTACGTTTTGGTGTAGTCATGTTTGCAGTCTAAAGCACTCTGGAAATCTTGCCCCGATGATTTAAGTAATCAACTACACTAAAAATTTCATAAAAAATAATGCAACTTTATGAGGAATACTAAATCGTTGGAGATATTAATAGTAGGAGAGTATAATTTGCACAGATAATCTTTACAGACAGCACATATATGAATGCAGATACTTCAATAGTTTTAGCGTAGATCATCTTTTTGTCAGACGGCAGCGTCCGTTGTCTCCGTAGGTAAACTAGCTCAGACAGTACACAAGCAATATAAAAAAATTAATTATTACGTATTGATAGAAGGGAAGATAATTATGGAGAAATATCGTATTGATCAAAGTAAAGGCATGGAGTTTGGGCTTTATACACTTGGAGATCATATACCAAATCCACTTACAGGAGAACGCATTTCTGCTCAGGAACGTATTCATGAAATTATCGATTTAGCCAAGTTAGCTGAACAAGCAGGCTTGGATTTTTTTAGTGTTGGTGAAAGCCATCAAGAGTATTTTACAACGCAAGCGCACACTGTTGTGTTAGCAGCTATTGCCCAAGCGACTAGTAAAATTAAAATCGCAAGCTCTTCGACAATTATTAGTACATCGGATCCAGTGCGTGTGTTTGAGGATTTTGCGACGATTGATTTGATTTCGAGGGGACGTGCAGAGATTGTTGCAGGCCGTGCTTCACGAATTGGTCTTTTTGATTTATTAGGCTATGACGTCCGTGATTATGAAGAGTTGTATGAAGAAAAATTTGAGTTGCTATTAAAGATTAGTAAAGAAGAAGTGGTCAATTGGAGTGGGGAATTCCGTGCTCCCTTAAACAACGCGAGAGTGATTCCGCGCCCACAAAACGGTTCGATGCCGATTTGGCGTGCAGTCGGAGGACATGCTGCAAGTGCAATTAAGGCTGGTAATGCAGGAGTTCCGATGTTCTTAGCAACTTTAGGTGGTCCTGCTACAAGCTTTAAGGCATCCATTGATGCATATCGCAATGCTGCAGATCGAAGTGGTTTTGATTCATCGACGCTTCCTGTTGCAACAGCGGGCTTTTTCTATGCGGCCGAAACGACTCAGCAGGCACAGAGCGATACATATCCTCACGTTAATCAAGGAATGCAGTTAATTAACGGACGGGGATATCCAAAGCAGCACTTTGCACAGGGTGCAGATTCGCATGATGTAATGAATATCGGTAGTCCACAGCAAATTATTGAAAAAATTCTCTATCAACATGAGTTGTTTGGTCACCAGCGTTATATCGCTCAAATAGATTTTGGCGGTGTACCTTATGAAAAACTAGTAAAAAACATTGAGCTCATTGGTACAGAAATTTTGCCAGCAATTAAGAAGTATACAGCTCAAAAATAGCAGGCTTATAACATGAAATTCTATTCAAAGAACTCCGCAGTATTGTCTTTCGGAAAACAAAGCAGTCACTCAATAATAGAGTAGAAATGCTATACTCAGCCAAAAGCACGTGCACTTGACGACTATGTCAAGTGTACGTGCTTTTGCATTTTCTAGAAGAACAATATCAATTGGGCATAGAATTCCAATCATAAGTTTGCGTCCCCAGTACAGCAAAAATAAGGGGAAATGAAGATGTTATTCCTTATTTTATCCACCTTCTTTTCGGCAAGCTATATCTCTTTATGTGTTTAAGAATATTGACTGGTTGTGGTATCACCCAAGATAGTATTAATTCTATAAAGAAAAAGTAGAAATGAGATTACTGCCTATTTGTTCCTTAAATAGAAAACATATATTATACCAAGCGGAAAGTTTTTTAGCTTATTAGTATAGAACTTTTAATCTAGGGACAAGAAGTGGAATTGAGATTAAACAGAAAGGAGGTATCGAGTTGGATTATAAAAGCAATTCAAAGGAGGAAACTGTTAGAAGTGACGTCGTTGAGGATTTTTTTGTGATAGGAATTTTAGTTTCGAAGTCTGATAGGAAGTTAAAAGAGTCCCTTAATAAGTTGAGTGAGCTAGGGAGAATCTATAAAAAAGGTCAGGTAGGAGCTTTTTCACTTGAAGGAATAAACCGGGATAAACAAATGATTAATGGCTATTTATATAATGAAGGAATGTGGAACCCATCAACTTTTTCGATGCCAGATGCAATTATTAATCGAATTTATTTAAATCGTAAATGGGAAAGTTTTTTTAGAAAAACAATAGGTAGAAAAATGATCAATAATTTTACATTTAATAAATGGGAAATGTATAAATGGCTGTCAACCAATTCAAATTTAAGCAAACATTTACCAATCACGCGATTAGTTAATAGTCCACAAGATATTATCGATTTTCTTGGACAATATAATGAAGGTATTATTAAACCTATTAATGGGAGCTATGGAAAAGGTATTTATAAAGTTTCTAAGCAAGCGGCAAACTTTAAAGTGGACACTAGTCTTCATCAGAAGGAGAAAAAAAATTCATTGTACTTAACTCAAGAAGAGTTAGAGGTTTTCTTTAAACCCAAATGCAAAATGAGGAAATATATTATTCAACAGGTGATCGACTTATATGTTGGAAATAGTCCAGTTGATTTTAGATTAATTATGGTAAAGGATGGTACAGAAGAATGGAAGGAACTAGGTATAATCGCTCGAAAAGGTAGTCGAAACGGAATCGTGAGTAACATAGGTTTCGTGAGAAGTGGAAATTTAGCATTTCAAAATTTATTGTCAATATCAGATTATAAAGCAATTGAAATCAGAAAAAAGATGACACAAGTCTCCTTAGATGCTGCTAAGGATATGGAAAACTACAGAGGGTGTAATGGGAATTTAGGGAATTTGGGAATTGACTTGGGGTTAGATAAGAATCAACATTTATGGATCATTGAAATAAACCATCGCAATCCAGGACATCGAATGGCTGTCGATGCAGGAGAATATGGAATTTATTCTAATTCAAATAAATTAATTATGGATTATGCACACAAATTAGCAGAAAGGATGAAAGAGTCTTGTATATAAAATGGATAACAAGCGAAGAGATAGATGAAATTTATTTTCCAACAAATTTCCAAGGAGGGGAAATAGCCACTTCAGGAAAAATTAATTTTCACTTCGGTTCCTGGGAAAAAGAACTAACTGTACAATACTTAGACGAACTTGCTGATGATGTAATTGGCCTTTCAGGAAATTTAAGAGACGATGTCTTCATTCCTGATGACCTATTATATGAAATAAATACTACAGATGATAGTTTGAGTTTAGGGCCAGTTATTTTGTATTTAATATCGAAGCGACTTATGAAACGTTTGGATAAATTAAAGGAGCGATTTGAAAATATTGCTTCAATAAAAGGTTTGATTATTGTTAGCACTGCGTCAGGCATTAACACCGAAAAGAATACAATTACAGGATATTATTTACAGTCGAATACGGTGGAGTCAAATTGGAAGGAAGGAATATTTCCGTATCCAGGAGCAGTTTTTAAAAGGAATGGTCTTCCCGAAGACTTAAATAATGATTTATATAAGAAGACAAATGGGCGAGTATTCAATTCGCAATTCTTTAATAAGTGGGATATGTGGAAGTGGTTATCTCCTAACCAATTTATACGAAACCACATACCTCACACAAGAGAGTTAACCCACATAGCTAATATTTATCACATGTTAGATGATTATCCATCTATTTATTTAAAGCCTGCAAATGGATCTCAAGGAAAAGGGATTATTGAGATTAAACGTAAGAATAATCAATTTCAAATAACTGACGATAAAAATATAGCAACAGATGTGGAAGTTATAGGTAGTCACCCGATTATTAAAAGTATATTAAATAAAAATAGAAAATATATAATCCAGCAAGGAGTTCCTGTAAAGTATGATTCTAGAAATGTTGATTTTCGGATTTACATGCAAAAAGATGAAACAAAACAATGGAAGTGTACTGGGTTAATTGCTAGATTTGCTAAACCAGGGAGCATTACTACCAATTTACATCATCTTGACTATTTACTTCCTGGAAAAGAAGCTCTTGAGAAACTTTTCAGTCTAGATCAACATGACTTGGAGTTACTAGAACAAAAGATTGTAAGTATTTGTAGAGATGCATGCCAGGATCTGGATCAATATGGTTGTTATGGGGACCTAGCAGTCGACTTTATCCTAGATAATAATTTACATGTCTGGATATTGGAAATGAACAAAAGGTATGGGTATAGGAGTTTTTCTATAATGGAAGATTCAACATTATATGGTGAAATAATACGAAATCCATTTCTTTACGCAAGCGCATTAGCAGGTTTTAGTATTGAAAGTAATGATGAACTAGAGCAAAGTAAGGAAATAGGTAGTGAACTAATTGTTGAAGAACCCTTCGGTGTTGATTATTCAACTCAATCGTATAGATTAGATGAAGAAATCCAGTAACTAAATGTTACTGGATTTTTTTCTTTAAATAAAAAGAATGAAAGTGCTGTCCCTAATGTCTGCATAACTTTGTAAATATCTGATAATTACATACCTTACTACATTAGGAGTTTTTTTGTGGGAACCTGATATGTTAAATAGATGGGATGGCATACCTTGTTTTCTAGGTAAAGAGGGCGGTATTACACGCAAATTCGAGTTTAGGAGTCACTTTTATCTGGTGATCGTCAGAGCATCTGGTTGAATTTTCAGCTATAGGGCACACGCAATAGCAAATGGTGAAAATATAAAAGCACGATCACTAGACTACTATGTCAGTGATCGTGCTTTTGGATTACCATTTACATAAAAAACCGGACGTGCACGTCGTTTAAGTGAGAAAGTAAAGCACTATCCTCACAAATCGAATTTTATGCGGCACCACCAAGATTTCCAACTGCAGCAAGAATTCGTGTAAGGACTCCTACTAACTGTTGAACCTGATCTTCAGTTAACGGTCCTTCAGAAGTTATTCGTACACATGGTAACTCTACTTGAAGCTCAATTCCTAGTAGCACAATATCAATTGGGCATGGAATTCCAATACATAAGATTTCGTTACCAGTACAACAACTATCCGGACAAACGTGATTTCCCATTTTTTTCACCTCCTTTTCAGTAAACTATTACTATTTATATGTTTATGTATAGTGAGTAGCTGTGTTTTCGCCCAAGTTAGTATAGTTATTGGACTAATTCTATTAAGGGAAGTAGCAAATGGTAGATTACTTGCCTATTTCTTCTTTAAATAGAAAACATATAGTATAACAAGGGAAAATTTAATAGCTTATCAGTTTAGAACTTTTAACTAGTGACAGGAAATGAAATTGAGATTAAATAGTAGAGGAGGGTATAGTAATTGAATGATAAAAGTAGATTGAATTTAGAAACTGTGGAGAAAGACATGGTTCAGGACTCGTTTGTGATAGGAATTTTAGTTTCGAAGTTTAATAGGAAGTTAAAAGAGTCCCTAAATGATTTGAATGATTTAGGAGAAATCTATAAAAAAGGTCAGGTGGGAGCTTTTTCACTTAAAGGAATAAACCGTGACACACAAATGATTAGAGGATATTTATATGATGAAGGAATATGGAAACCATCAACATTTTCGATGCCAGATGCAATTATTAATCGAATCTCCTTAAATCGTAAATGGGAAAGTTTTTTTAGAAAAACAGTGGGTAGAAGAATGATGAATAATTTCACATTTAATAAATGGGAAATGTATAAATGGCTATCAATCAATTCAAATCTAAGTAAGTATTTACCGATTACGCGATTAGTTAATAGTCCACAAGATATTATCGATTTTCTTGGACAATATAATGAAGGAATTATTAAACCTATTAGTGGCAGTTATGGAAAAGGGATTATTAAAGTATCTAAGCATGAAGAAAACTTTAAAGTTGAGGCTAGTCGTCAACAGAAACAAGAAAATCCATTATATTTAAATCATGAAGAGTTGGAGGTTTACTTAAATTCCAAGTGTAAAAGGAGAAAATATATTGTACAACAGGTGATTAATCTATATGTTGGTAAAAGCCCAATAGATTTTAGGTTAATTATGGTAAAGGTTGGTGTGGGAGAGTGGCGGGACCTAGGTTTGATTGCCCGAAAAGGTAGTAAAAATGGAATTGTAAGTAACATAGGTATTGTGAAAAATGGGGATTCAGCATTACAGAATTTATTGTCAATACGACGTTATGAAGCTATTGAAACTAGAAAAAAGATGACACAAGTCTCATTCGATGCTGCTAAGGAAATGGAAAAGTACAGAGGGTGTAATGGGGATTTAGGGAATTTAGGAATTGATTTGGGAATAGATAGGAATCAAAGGCTATGGATTATTGAAATAAACCATCGAAATCCACGGCATCAAATGGCAGTCGATGCAGGAGAAGATGGAATTTATTTTAATTCAAATAAATTTATTATGGATTATGTACACAAATTAGCAGAAAGGCGGGGAGCACTGGATGAATACCTGCCGCAAGATTGCGAGGAGGACTAAAAGAAACGAGCTTTAAATTCGCGTACCTATGTAAAAAATATTAAGAATACACACTAGTACGACACGCGATAAGTGCCTAAACACAGCATTGACTTCGCTGGAATTGTCTATTGTCTTTTCCAAACGCTGTATATTCGTTTAAAATCTATAGTCTCACGTACGGTGTGGTGCTGGGGAAAAGGCGGAGATAATATCAAAGCCTTACCTATTGCGATCAACTTGTTTCTACGGGCATAAGACACAATAGACGATTTCAAGTCAATCCTTCGATCTGTTAGTTTATTTTAAACTCAGTAATAAAAGTGGTAATTGACCCAAACTTGGCTAGATGTTCATACATATGATGAAATTGTAATGAAAAAAACATTGGGAGAAACTTAATGCATCGAACAATGTCTCATCATATGGGTCAGAGTCATCATCACCGAGTTTTAGAAATTGTTCAAAAGTGTGAAGCTGTTTGTGAATTTACAGAGTATAGTATTTTACAAATGGAAGGTTCTAGTCATAGAAAAGAGCAATTAAGATTACTTAGGGATTGTGCTGATATATGTACTTTAACTGCAAAGTATATTGCACGTTGTAGCTTCTTCGCAAGATCTATTGCCTGTTTATGCGCACAGATTTGCGAAGTCTGTGGAGAACATTGTTTACAACACCCAGATGAACAATCACAAATATGTGGTCAAATCTGCTTGCATTGTGCCCAAGAATGTAATGCTTTTGCAATGTCTGCATAACTTTGTCAATAACTGAATCTGTGTGAATCAATTTCATAATTCAGAACCAGATGGCACCCTTGTATCGGACCGATAATTTATTGCGATTGGTGCAATTAGCCATAACCTAATGGTTAAAGAAATAAAAAGATGAAATGAAGCTTTATTGTTACAATAGTCAGGGAGCTTTACCCGTAAGCGTTGGGGAATTGATAATGTCCTCAAAATCTTTTTGATTTGTAAATTGTCAACTCAAGT
>NZ_AMGD01000048.1:0-1281 GCF_000297555.1 Paenisporosarcina sp. TG-14 | reverse complement strand
CACTATTCGGGGTTCAGTTCAAATGTTAAAGGAATTACTTTTCTATTAAATTGTAGACACTTCAGAAAAAAATTAATATGAAATGGAAAAAAAGTGATTATCATCATTAGGGTTAGCAACAAAATCTAACTTACAAACAAAATGACAACCCTTACAAGCAATCCCTATTTGTTTTTTTGTAATGGGATGTTGAAAGTGAATTTCATCAAATCCGCATACATCGCATTCCATTACATAAAAAATTTCCCGTGGACCAATAATTATGTCTAGTAGAAACTCGAAATCAGATTTCATATATGGAACACCTCTTCTTTTTTAGAAATTATTATATCAAGGACATTCCAATATAATTAGCTGAAATGTGTCAGAGTTGAAGGGAAATTTTCCGACATTAATAGTGTGAATTCTGACGCTTAGTTACAAAGAAATGCGTAAAAAATAAGTGAATTAATAGGACATTTCGAATTAGATAGACGTTTTTTTGTATAATCATTTATATGAAGCACAGACTTATTTTGAAAAGAAAGGATGTCTATTATAATGGAAGAAAGTAAAATTGCACATATTGACAGTGAACAGTTACAAGAAATTAACGAACTTGAAAATAAGCTTGGAGTTACACTCATTGCTTATGATAATATGGTCACCTTAAACAATTCCTCAAACGAAACTCCACCAGTTTAAGGAATCATTAAACTGATAATATTGGGCATCCATAATGGATGCTTTTTTGTTGTGGTGAATTGCAGATAGCTTAAAGAAATTTGTGGACTTCATACTTTAGCGATCCATAGCGTCATTAAATAAAGCTGTCACATATAAACGCTTTGTGGCACTTAAAGTAGCTGCATAAAGCACTCCATATATATTCTTAACTCGTCCTCGTTTATACGCGTTCACAACGGATAGAATCGCGTTAATATAGTCTTCTTCATACTCCTCAAACGTCATAGAACGGTCTATTTTTGCTTTCGCGCGTAACATGATGCCGTACACTTTATACATCGTATTCATATCAAAGAAAGCACCCAAAATACGTCCGATTCTTTCTGGTAACTTGGTAATTAATCCCTTCTTAATGGCGTCCTCTGTATCATATGTATCTTGTATAAGATTAATAGAAAGAGCGGTTTGTTTCTCCAATTGAGTCGCTGGATTGCTTACAGGCGTAACACTTTCAGCAACACTGCGAGTATTCATAGTCGACTTGTCTTTAAAGGGTAAAATACGAAGAATGTTCGCACCATATCCTTTTGAAACGCGACGGATAAACGAGATTTT
>NZ_AMGD01000047.1:0-23494 GCF_000297555.1 Paenisporosarcina sp. TG-14 | reverse complement strand
TTATTGTGTGGGCGATTATTTATCTAGTTCGAATGCCTGTTATTTTATCGGTAAATCATCGGAATATATGTACCAATTCCCTCTTTAAGCCAGTAAACTTTCCCTCCAATTAACGCCGTTTCTGTTGGAAGTTTCCCTCTCTTAAGTAGCATGTGATTTTTTGGGGCATCCATGTTATAACCATATTCATACATCAAATCCCAGATCCAAATGACTTAATAAATCATTTGGATTCTTAATGATCAATTGTTTAAGTGAATTCACAAGGTAGGTATCGTTGTAAAAATAGGTGTGCAACCGATCTTTTGCAAATTCAATCCAGTCGGAATCCACTTCTTTTGGTAACTGATTTTAATCAAATGATTCTTCGTGTTTAAAGAATCGAGAAAGTCATACTAGCTCTTGTTCATTTTTATTTAATGATTTCAAGTCATGTTGTGCTACCTTTAATTCTAAGTAAAATCCAAGATTCGGGCATTTCGCAAGATGGTAGCACTCTGCAATTGAACTTCCTCCTCTTGTTGATGTTCAACGAATATCCTTTTTCCTTTTTAAATTGACTACAATATATCCCAAGTAAATTGTCTGTTCTATTTTCGTCATGAAAAATGCACTCCTACTTACACCAAAGCCTGTGATTATTGCGTAGATTCATCCAAGAACAAGGAATACTGTTTTTTAAGTTTATTACTTTACTTCTTCAAAGTAAGGCGCTAAAACGGCTTTTAAGACTTCTGCGCTGTGTTGGAATTTTTGTTGTTCTTCTTCATTGAGTTCTAATTCGACAATTTCTCGGATCCCACTCCGATTTATGATTGCTGGAACACCCATGTATACATTTTTTTCACCATACTGGCCATCCAGATGAGCAGATACAGTTAACACGCCATTTTCATTATTTAAAATGGCTTTTGTAATTCGCGCAAGTCCCATGGCGATGCCGTAGTAAGTAGCACCTTTTCCTTCGATGATTTTGTAAGCTGCATCCCGTACATTAATGAAAATCTCATCTAAGTCTTCTTTTTTATACTGTTCTTGGCGTTCAATCATTTTCAAAATGGGAATACCACCTACGTCTGCAGAACTATAAACAGGTAGCTCACTGTCACCGTGTTCTCCGATGATATACGCATGAACATTTTTGGGTGCGATTTTAAAATAATCACCTATTAAGTATCGGAAACGGGCTGTATCAAGAATGGTACCAGACCCTATGACACGTCCTTTGGGTAACCCACTATAATGCCATGTAGCATACGTTAAGATGTCAACGGGATTGGTTGCGACAAGAAAGATGCCATCAAATCCGCTAGCCATGACATTCTCGACAATTGTTTTAAAAATATTTAGATTTTTATCCACAAGGTCAAGGCGTGTTTCTCCTGGTTTTTGGTTCGCTCCTGCACAAATAACAACTAAATCTACATCTGCACAATCTTTATACTCTCCAAAGAGAATATTTGTTGAATTTGGGGTGAATACTTTCCCATGATTTAGATCCATCACTTCACCGATTGCTTTTTCTTTATTTACATCAATCATAATCAACTCATCTACAATTCCTTGGTTCATAAGAGCAAAGGCGTAGCTTGATCCTACATATCCTGTTCCAATTACTGCGACACTACTTATTTTTTCTTTTTTCATAAGTTGATCTTCCTTTCATATCAATACTGTTGTGAAAAGGAAATATTTTTTTAAAAGATTCATCTTTAATCTTTAATCATCTAAACTTTTAAATAGATTATCATATCTGTAACCAAAGTAATAATAACAAATAAAATATAACTCATTGCCCCCCTAGTAATGGCAACCACATTTCCTTTTTCCTGCCTTGTTCCCTTCCGTTTGACATAATTCCATGTATCTTGCAATATAATGGTGATGAATTTCATATTTAATAAGGGTTATCAAAGTATAGGTATGGAGGAGATATAAATAACTCGTACAAAGGAACAAAAAACGGTTGCTGTTATAAAGAAGGGAATAGGTTTTGGAACTTGTCTTTCCATGGTCATCTCTTACACAGCTTATCAGTCCATAGGTTGGGCTATTTTACATGGCTTTTTAGGTTGGCTTTATGTTATTTATTATATGATTATATATTCACCTGAATTATTTTGAAAAATAGAATGACAGACTTTAACTTAATAAACTGATTAGTTTTGAATCACTTTTTCGTAAATCAATAACGTTTTTTAAAATTGAAAGACTTACACCTAGATCCTAAATTATTAATGCAATCTCGAAAAAAAACATGCTTAGGAGAATTTCCTAAGCATGTTTTTTCACTACATTTGATGGCTGGTATTGTTCCGAAACGATGAAATCATCTTCCATTAAAACATAAGGATGTGTTTCCATCAAAATTGTTTTGAGGTAGTCCGGCATTTTCTTTCTGTCGTACGCACAAATTAATGGAAACGACAGTAGATTTACAGCTTCGTCTACTATTTTTTCTAAATCTTCTATGAGATGCAGTGGCTTTTCCATATAAGGCTGAATTGTTTTACTAAAGTAATCAGCAATTGAAGGAGGATGATAACTACCACTTGACCAATAGAAATCGAGGCTGTTTACATGGTGAATGAACTCCATTTGCTCTTTCGTTAACCGTGTGCTCAGTTCTTTGTGAATCATAGGGTAAAGACGAGCATTCTCAATAAGAATCACGTAGTCTCCTGCTGCAATGCCATCTTGGATATAACTCAAAACCTGCATAATGTAATTTTCAATTCCATTATACTTATACAGAACATGAATATGAACATGATCATTCTTTTGGTCCTCAAACATCTGATTCATTTTGCTTTTCATTCAATCACTCCTTCTCAGCGTATTTACTCGATTATACTAGAATTGTGTAAGTAGAACCAATATTTTGAAAATAAATTAACTAAGAAACTAAACTCATTAATTAAAAGACTCTCCAATTGGATTGCCATAAATAACTCCGACTCACTCTAGAAAAAACACTTTTAAACTGTCCTATACATCAGCATCACACTACTATATATTAAAGCAAGGTGATGATATGAAAGCAAACATATTCGTAAACAACGAGAACTTTATAGCTGGAATGACCATTAAAGATAAAGCTGAACATGAAAACAACAACATGGCTCTTCATGCCTGCGAAAACCCTGATCATATAGTGGAAAATCGCAAGAAATTAGCTGCTTACTTGCATTGCGAGCTGGATGATTTCGTTTGTGCCAATCAAACACATAGCACGAATTTCCATAGGGTAACGCTTGATGACAAAGGGCGAGGCGCTTTTCGAAAAGATACTGCCATTGAGGATACTGACGCACTGTATACGTTTGAGTCAAATCTGTTATTATGCAGTTTTGCTGCCGATTGTGTCCCGGTGATTTTTTACAATGAAGTAAATGGCCTCATTGGCGTAATTCATTCCGGTTGGCAAGGGACGGTCAAAGAAATCTCCCTAAAACTTTTTGAGCATTTAAAACAAGTTGAACAGTGTAATCCGAGTGATTTTCATGTCCAGATTGGTGCCTCTCTGAGTCAGGAAAAATTCGAAGTTGATGAAGATGTGTATATAAAATTCAAAGACCTTGGCTATGCGGATGATTTTATGTATTACAATGACCAAACTCGCAAATATCACATCGATAATCAACAAACCGTTAAAAAGCAATGTGAGTTAGCAGGCATCCCAACTGAAAAAATTACGGTTGATCAGACCTGCACGTATGTAAGCCCGGATGGTTTCTCTTATCGTCAAGACAAAAAAAGCGGAAGACATCTGAGTTTTATTATGAAAAAAGACGAATGAACAATTGGTCGATTTGATCAGCTAAATATATTCAAAAAAGCACATCAATTTTATAAATTGATGTGCTTTCATAATTTATCGAATAAAAACTTTTCCTGCTGGTATTCTACTAAAACACAATTATTTTTGAATAAACATTTGTGTCCAGTAATTGCCCTCCTTCACATATCCTTCTCCAATATGAGTAAAGTTTTTGCTAAGGATATTCGCTCTATGACCTTCGCTGTTCATCCATGCTTGCACTACCTCAGCTGCAGAATTTTGACCTTGTGCAATGTTTTCTCCGGCTGATTTATAAGTAATGCCAAAGTTTTTCATCATTGTAAACGGTGAACCGTATGTTGGACTTGTATGGCTGAAATAACTTTTGTCATGCATATCTTGAGACTTAAACTCTGCCACTCTTGCAAGCTCCCAATCATTCTTCAAAGCTGGAAGTCCAGCATTTGCTCTTTCAACATTTACAAGTCTAGTCACTTCTTGCTCTACACTAGCTTGTTCTTTTGTAGGAACATTAATCGTTTCTCCAGGGTAGATAAGATTTGAATTATCGAGCTGTGTATTTGAGTCTATTAATTCCTGAACACCAGTTTGTGTTTTCACAGCAATTTTCCAAAGAGAATCTCCTGAAACTACTGTATATGAACTATTCGCCATAGCGCTGATTGGAAATAAAAAAGATACAGATATAACTGAAGCAATAGTAACTTTACCTAATTTTTTTAACATCTAATCAATCCCTCCTGTTGTATATAATCATAGTAAATAGTTTCGTTGAGTAATTCACTACTTAATATATGGATGAATTTTCACAATTTCATGACGCTTGAAATAAATAACTTTAAACTACTAGAGATACAACGGTTCTTTATAAAAAGTACCGTAACAAGTTTGAAACATAACTGTAATAGGAAATAATTACTATGAGAAAATTGAGCTTTATGCGGTCTTTTTCACTTAATTTGTTGACCAATACCCCTTCCAAACGAAAGAAACATACAAGAAAAGACATCAACTTTCACTCACAAATGGTGCAAGATGATGTCTTTGTTAGGTTTAAGTCAGAATTTATTCTTCTTAACGCAATACAGTATTCCCCATTTTTCCTTCATATGGTAAAATAACAGAATAAAAAACAGAGGTGATAGTTTAAGTGGATTTTAAAAAATTAGCTATTAGAATTGGAATTTCAACTGCAGTAATGACACTGGGACTTACTTTACTACCGGCGACAGATTCCTTCACACCTACGTATGTCGGATCAATCCAAGTTGAAGCGGCGACCGTCAAATATTCAACAACAGTCAATTTAAATATACGTTCAGGAGCTTCTACGAAACACAAAATCTTGACTACCATTCCTAAAGGAAAACAAGTGACCTATGTTTCGAAGAGTGGTTCTTGGTCTAAAGTGAAGTATGATTCTAGAACAGGGTATGTTAGCACGAAATATCTAAAAAAAGTAGCAACGGCTACAGTCAACTATGTAACGACGGATAATCTGAATATGCGTTCAGGAGCTTCTACGAAATACAAAGTTCTTGTCACGATCCCAAGAGGGAAATCCGTCTCGTATGTATCCAAGAGCGGTTCTTGGTACAAAGTGAAATACGGCTCAAAAACAGGATTTGTTAATTCGTCTTATCTGAAAAAAGCAGGCCCAAACCCAACCGTTTATCTAGCACCCTCAACTAAAACACCTGGGAAGTATGTAAGCGGGGTATTATTTGTAAACAAGAAATACAGTCTGCCATCTACCTACAACCCTGGAATTAGCTTACCTGCACAAAAAGGTGTGAACGATATGGTTGCTGATGCGAAAAAAGCAGGAGTGATACTGAAAACAATTAGCACTTTTCGTACGTATTCGTATCAAAATACCTTATATAATAACTACGTGAAAAAACACGGTAAAGCCAAAGCAGACCGATTTAGTGCACGACCAGGGTATTCAGAACACCAAACAGGATTAGCTTTCGACTTCGGTGGAGCAAATCAAAGCCATTGGTTGAAAGAGTCATTTGCTGGTACGAAAGAAGGTCAATGGTTGAGTGCCAATGTACACAAATATGGATTTGTTCTTCGTTATCCAAAGGGCAAAGAAAACATCACTGGCTATATGTATGAACCCTGGCACTTCCGTTACATCGGAAGCGCTATGGCCACAAAAGTGAAATCAAGTGGAAAAACGCTTGAAGAATACTTTAACGTAGCTGGAAAATAAAATTGAGAGTCTCTTTTTAGGCTCTTTTTTATATTCAACATTAAATCGTTGTAGATTTGTTTTTCCCCTTACTATTAATCAAACCTGCACTTGTTTAAGTCCTGATGGTTTTTCTTACCGTCAGGACAAGCAAAGCGTTAGACTTTGAGATACATAAACTATCATCTTTATCTATAGATTTCATAGTTTCTTTTTGTAGTTTCAACCTCGAATTGATACACTATTCAGTGAAAGACTTTCTTTTAGTTTACAATTTTTTGTATTAGCTTTTAATTTCCATAAAATTCTCTCTAAGGAGCTGGAATCATGCGAAAAGAACAAGTGGATTTTATCAAAAACGGAAAAGGTTTTATTGCTGCACTCGACCAAAGTGGAGGCAGTACGCCAAAAGCGTTAAAACTTTATGGAGTCTCTGAAGATGCTTATTCCACTGAAGAGGAAATGTTCGGTCTCATCCATGAAATGAGAACGCGCGTTATTAACGCACCTGCTTTCAGTTCGGATTCTATCCTCGGTGCGATTCTATTCGAACAAACGATGGACCGTAAAGTCGAAGACCACTATACAGCAGATTATTTATGGGAAAAGAAAGGTGTTGTTCCCTTCTTAAAAATCGATAAAGGTTTGGCAGAAGAAGTTGACGGCGTTCAAATGATGAAGCTTATTTCCAACTTAGATGAGACTTTACAACGAGCTAATGAAAGAAATATTTTCGGGACTAAAATGCGTTCTGTTATTAAAGTTGCAAATCCTGAAGGGATCAAAAAAGTGGTTGCCCAGCAATTTGAGATTGGCAAGCAGATTCTAGCAGCTGGGTTGATGCCGATCATTGAACCTGAGGTGGATATCCACAGTAAGGACAAAGAAAAGTCTGAAGAACTTTTAAAAGAAGAGATTATAAATCAATTGAATGCTTTAAGCGAAAACCAAAACGTCATGTTGAAGTTGACCATTCCAACAGTCGACAACTTCTATAAAGAATTAATCGATCACCCACGAGTACTAAGAGTGGTTGCCCTTTCTGGTGGTTACGCACGTGAAGAAGCAAATAAAAAATTAGCAGCCAACCAAGGTTTGATTGCAAGCTTTTCAAGAGCTTTATCTGAAGGGTTATATGCAGATCAGTCAGAAGAAGAATTCAATACACGCCTGAAAGATTCGATTAATGGAATCTATGAGGCTTCTATAACGTAATTTATTTTACTAAATCAAATAAGAACGCATAAGGAAGATTTTCCACTCTCTCCCTTGTGCGTTCTTTTAAATTCATGTCATTTTTCAAAAGAAGAAGTAATTAATTCATAAACAAATAAATCACATACAGCGGCACCAAAATAATCGCCATGTACTTCAGCAGGTAAACCGAACTCGTCATCAGGCATTTCGCTTTTGAAATCATCGCTTCTTTTAAATCATTTAACATCGCGGGCATTGATTTTACCTCCTTAGGGACGTGTGGATTCGCTTTCTTCATAATTTGTCGTTCCTCTGTATCGTTTTATTCTATATCCAAATCATATCCATTAGCTCTCTTGTCCAGTCTTCTCCAGCACATTCACGGCAACCACTTCCGCCAACTTCTGAATTCCCTTTACAATCGCTTCCGCATCCGCGTAACTGAAAGACAGCCTTAGATATTCGCAGCGTTCTTGATCCAGGAAGAAGTATTTGCCGGGCACATAAGACACGCCAGCGTCCAAAGCCTGAGGCAGCATTTCTGCCGTATCCACTCCTGGAATTTTGACCCAGACGAAATAACCACCTTCTGGAACATACCATGTAACGGACGGTGGCATGAACTGTTCCAGCGCTTGGATCATCGCCGTACTTTTCGCCTGGTAAGCGTCTGTCAGCAATTTCAGGTGGTCGTCAAAATCGATGCTTTCGAGAAACGAAGCCATTGTCGACTGCGCGAATGGATGGTTTAAATCCTTCTTAAACCAGCTCAAGACCTTTATCAATTTCTCGGGTCCTGCCACCCAACCGATCCGCATACCCGGCGCCACCACTTTCGACATAGAGCCGATATGGAGCACCCGGTTGTTGTCGTCCATCGCTTTCAAAAGACGCGGTCTTTGCGTGAAGCCCAATTCGCCGTATGCATCATCTTCCAAGATGAGGAAATCGAATTCTTCGGCAAGCTCGAGCAATCGCTTTCGGCGTTCCGCTGTCAATGTTGTACCCGTTGGATTTTGCGAAGTCGGAATTGTATAAAGAATCCTTGGCAGTTTCAGCCCTTCCCGTTTGCAGTTCTCCAACATTTCCGCAAAACGCTCCGTATCAAGCCCTTGTTCATCAACCGGCACAGCCATAAAATGCTCCGTGTAATTCTGGAACACCTCGAGCGCTTCCATATACGTGGGCGACTCGAGCGCCACAACCGCTTGATCGTCCAATAAAATCCGAGAAATCAAATCAATTCCCTGGCAGGCTCCCGAGGTTACTAACAGCCCCTCTTTCGCGACTTCCACACCGCGTTCAGCTAGCCTTTTTTGAATAAACTCCTTCAGCTGAAGGATTCGCGGGCTGCCCATATACTGCAGCGGTAAATCCTGTTCCTCCTCTAGCAAGCGCACCGCAGCCGTCTTCAATCCCACGGCAGGCACAAGCAAAGGTTGTGGATAACCTGAACTGAGGCGGATGCATCCTTCCGGGAGCGTCAACAGCCACTGTCCCGGTGGATCGTTTTTGAAAGCCAAGCTACTATTTTTTGAAAATGGAAAGTCTTGTTTCATGAAAACCGTGCCCCTTTTTTGATTCTGTAAGCTCTTCTGTCCATTCTACAGATTGTTTAGAGATTTGAATATCATCAGTCTGCGTGCGTAGTGAAATCGTGCGGAAATTTAGCAGTGCATAATACAACTTAATTAGTTCCTGTTAAACCTGTATTCATCTATTATTCCGAGTTTTTACTACTGGTTTTCCGTACAGATATCACGATAGCGAACAAAAGCACATCAACTTTAATCATTGATGTGCTTTTAAAATATTGATATTTTCTCAAACTGTGAAAACTTACTTACGATATGGACTTCGACTCATTTTTCAAGTGAAGTTATTTCTTATCTTTTACGAATCAATGAGTTAAAAATACTGTAGTAATGGGTAGGTTCATTTATTAATCCCTCAAGTAATAAATATAGAGCAAATTAAAAATGAAACTACCCTTCGATACAAACTGAAGATATGACTACTAAATTTTTAAAGCCAGCACATTTGATTTCAAGTAATGATAGACTCCATCTTCCTCACACGTAAATTCCGTTATGTCATCAACTACTTCTTTAATGTGATCAGCTGCATTTTTCATCGCTACAGAATGACTGACAAATTGGAACATCTTCAAATCGTTGTCACTGTCGCCAATGGCCAAAGTTTCACAGCCCACTAAATCAAAGCGCTCCAGCATCTGTTTGATTCCTGTTGCTTTGCTGACGTTTGCGACCATGACTTCTGCATTGTGAGGAGAAGAGGGAGTCATCGTGAATTCAATCTCTTTTTGTAACTGCTTAAGTTCCATTTTCCAACTATTAATTTCCTCTTTCGTTCTCGCGAAAAAATAAAACTTCGAAAACTGAGTTCCTGTTATCTCTTCTGTCCATGAAATTTCTTCTTTAATTGCTTTTTGGCGTGAACTCCACTCATTGATTTCAACAGTTTCGGGCTTTGGCTCTCTAATTTCACCTATCACATATTCTTTATCTTGCTGTAACACCATTCGAGATTCGCCGTATGGGAAAAGCTCATAATAAACCTTACTTTTCCTCGCTTTCTCTATGATAGTTTCCACCAATTCAAGTGGTAGTGAATGTTCAAATACTACTTCTTCTCCAATATATCCGGCCATACCGTTGGCTGTGATGATCCCGTCTACCTTAAAGCCCTCAGGTAACATTTCTTGTAATTCCGAAGCCGATCTCCCTGTAGCAATAAAAACGAAAATCCCCTCGCTTCGCAGGTCGTCTATGATTTCTTTCGTGTGAATGCTCACTTCGTTATGATGGTTCAAGATGGTCCCGTCCATGTCTAAGAATACTGCCTTAGGTTTTAATACCAATACGTTTCCCCCTAATTATATGAATAGAATTTATTTAGCTAGTATACGCTTTGCTATTTCTAAACTCAATGAATGCACAAAAACATAACAAAACTTACAATTTGATTTATGTTGTAAAAAGAGAAGCACTCGCAAGAAATAATGATGAAATTGAATACGCTGCTCTTTGTAAGTATTCCTATATAATAGAACCTAAAGCAGGAGGGTTCCATTTCCTATCAACTTCCCTATATGATTAAAGACCATTTTTGAATATAATAAAGTACAAAGAAGTGTACTTAACCTATCGCGTAGAATCAAATTTGTCTGTATGTGCAAGTCAATCTGGCTGGAAAAAGAGACCAGGTGGCGGATGGAGGCTGAAATGGAACAGATATTAACTATTGAGAAAATACTAAATAATAATGTGGTAATTGCCCATCATGATATATATAAAGAAGTAGTTCTGATTGGAAAAGGTCTAGGTTTCGAAAGAAAAAAAGGGGATAAGATCTCTTTTGATAAAGCGGATAAAACCTTTTTACTGAAGAATGAGACGGAAAAAGAGCAATACGTCAACCTCCTTCCCCATATTGAAGAAAACTTGATTGTCTTTATCCATGAACTGCTTCTTTTTGTCGAAGAACAGATGGGTACAGAGCTGAACGAGCATATTCATGTGGCATTGACGGACCATCTTGCTTTTGCAATCAGTCGAGCAAAAAAAGACATGCAATTCTCCAATCCATTTCTATATGAGATCGAGGCTTTGTATCCAAAAGAATACCAAGTTGCAAAAGGCGTCGTCAAAAAGGTGGAAAAACGCATGGATGTGGCGTTTCCTGAAGGAGAGATTGGCTTTATCGCCCTTCATATACATAGTGCGGTTACGGATAAATCATTGGGTGATATTAACCGGGATCACGTTCTCATTTCAAAACTTATTGACATTATCGAAGAAAACCTCGTCATCCATGTAGGAAAAGACAATATCAATTATCATCGGCTAATCCAGCATCTGCACAGGGCAATTGACCGTGCTCACCAAGGTGAATCCATTGGAGAGGAAAAAAAGCTGGAAGAAGTGTTGAAAAAAGAATATCCTGTATGCTATACTCTTGCTTGGAAGCTAGTAAAAGTAATGCAAAACCAATTGAATAAGCCGATAGATGAAGCTGAAGTACTATATTTGACGATTCATCTGCAACGCTTACTACATAACTCCTAAATCATTCATACGTGTTACTGATTCGATCAGGCATGAGTATGAAAAGATTAACAGGTTAATTTCGAGGATATTTTATACCCTTATATTAATCTTTATCTTTTCTACTCATGCCTTTTTTGTATTTATGCCATTACTTACTTCCGACTTGTCAAAAGCGTTTGATTTGGTTACATCTTTTATTTCAAAAAAAAAGGAGGAATTTCACATGTCTATTAATTTATTTGGTACCTTGCAAAAAGTCGGCAAGGCGTTGATGCTTCCGGTAGCTCTCTTACCTGCAGCAGGTATTCTTCTTGCATTTGGTACAAGCTTCGCTCAGGATACCTTTATTGACGCAGTGCCATTCATGGGCGCTGACTGGATTCAAAGTTTGCTGTTCATCATGGCTGAAGCCGGTGGAGTTGTCTTTGATAACTTGCCCTTGCTGTTTGCTGTCGGTGTAGCCATCGGTCTTGCTGGGGACGGTGTAGCCGGTCTCGCTGCCATTATCGGTTACTTAATTATGAATGTCACTATGAAAGCGTTTGGCGGTATTACAGCTGAAATGACTTCTGATCCGGCATATGCTTTAGTTTTAGGAACCCCTACACTGCAAACGGGTGTCTTCGGCGGTATTATCGTCGGTATATTAGCGGCTTTTCTGTACAATAAGTTTTTCAACATTCAATTGCCGCAGTTTCTTGGTTTTTTTGCAGGCAAACGTTTTGTCCCTATTGTTACCGCCTTCTCAGCGGTTTTTCTTGGTATTTTGATGTTTCTAGTTTGGCCATTCGCTCAAAATGGTTTGAATGCTTTGTCTCATTTCATGTTGGAAACAAACCGGACACTTGCTGCTTTTGTGTTTGGAACAGTTGAACGTTCTTTAATCCCATTTGGATTACACCATATTTTCTATTCACCATTTTGGTTTGAATTTGGATCTTATACAAATGCAGCAGGAGAAATTATCCGTGGCGACCAACGAATTTTCTTCGCGGAGCTAAGAGATGGTGTAGATTTTACTGCTGGTACATTTATGACGGGTAAATTCCCGTTTATGATGTTCGGTCTCCCTGCAGCAGCACTTGCCATTTATCACTGTGCCCGCCCTGAGAAAAAGAAACTTGTCGGTGGAATCATGGCATCAGGTGCACTTACTTCGTTCCTAACAGGAATCACAGAACCACTTGAATTTACTTTCTTGTTTGTTGCACCAGTATTGTTCGGTATCCATGCGGTTTTCGCAGGACTATCATTTATGACCATGCACTTGCTTGACGTTAAAATTGGCATGACCTTCTCCGGCGGTTTGATCGACTTTCTGCTCTTTGGCGTTATGCCAGGTCGAACAGAGTGGTGGTGGGTAATCGTTGTAGGACTTGTCTTCTCAGTCATTTACTACTTCGGTTTCCGTTTTGCTATCAAGAAGTTCAACTTGATGACACCCGGTCGTGAAGAAGATGATGCTGACGATCAGAATGGTAAGGAAGTCGGCGATCTTCCGTATGAGATTCTTGCGGCAATGGGCGGTAAAGAAAACATTACCGACCTTGATGCATGCATCACTCGTCTACGTGTCAGTGTAAAAGATAAAGGCAATGTAGATAAAAAAAGATTAAAAAACCTTGGCGCTTCTGGTGTTATGGAAGTCGGAAACAATATCCAAGCTATTTTCGGAACAGTTTCGGACAGTCTACGCGGGCAAATGCAAGATATTATGAATGGCAAAGCCCCACGTTCGAAAGAAGATGTACCGAAAACTGTTAAGCAAGTCAACGAAAATGAAGATGCTGCTATTAACATGGTTGCACTTGAGTTCAGTAGTCCTCTAACAGGAGAAATCTTACCAATAACCGACGTTCCTGACCAAGTGTTCTCGGGCAAAATGGTAGGCGACGGATTTGCAATTAAACCTACAGATGGTAAAGTCGTTTCACCTGTAAATGGTAAAGTAGTAACTGTTTTCCCAACCAAACATGCGATTGGCCTCGTAGCAGATAACGGCACAGAAATTCTTGTCCACATCGGGATTGATACCGTTAAGCTGAAAGGTCAAGGATTTACTTCAAGGGTTGAACAAGGTGACCTCGTTGAGCAAGGCCAGATTTTGATGGAGGTTGATTTGGATTATGTTGAAAAGAACGCTCCATCTATCATCACTCCAATCGTCTTTACGAATTTGGAAGCAGGACAAGTTGTGAAAATCAAGAAATCGGGCAATGTAAATGCAAATGATAAAGACATTGTTGAGATTACTGATGGAAACATGTAATTTCTAATTTAAAACCCACGGCAGCGAGATATTCGCTGCCGTGGGTTTTTATATTGTTATATGAACTTCTAGCAATAGGTAACAAAAAAGTCCTCAATTCTATATCAAATTCGAGGACTTGCTTTACCTTTTTACTTAGTTAGAGTGATTCTGGATCAGGTATTTGAAGAGAATGATCAAGGCTTCTATTTAACAGTAATAATGGCTTGATTTTTGCTGAGCATAGTCTTACGCATTTTTATTGGGTTACTCAAAGCAACTAAGAAGATAACCGTAAGTAAATTTATCCACCAATTTGAACCAAAATCAATTACCATACTAACAATAAATACTACAAGGACTCCAATTAAATTAATTGTACCTAAACATATATATAGAAAGTGATTAACACCATCATGTTCAAGCCTTGATTTCATAAAACTCATTCCTGTTTTTGCCATAATATAAAATGTAAACATCATGACTATAAATTGCGCAAAACTCCACATGCCATTGAATTCCTTTAAAGTTTGTGTATATTTAAAAATTTCAATTGAAGTTATTCCCAAAAATAATGATGTAAGAGTACCTAATGTTTGTAGAATAATTTTAGAATTCAGACCATCATCCCTTCATTTAGTATTTGTTAGTCTATCTGATATAACATACTCACCATTTATACTTATTAGTACTGTATTCATATTTAATTGAAAATAAATAAGCCCAAGAATTCAATATTGAATCTCGGGCTGACCTAGTAATTATTTGTAATATTTGTAAATGTTGTAATAAAGACCTATTGGAATCTTGTTTCACTAGGCTTTTATTCAACAGAGAGGATCTTTTTCAGTAAGGTTTTCTAAGAGATGAGCTCTCATGGTACTCATTGTTTATCCTCTTCTTTTTGAAGCAAGAGTTTCTGAGAATCTTTCTTCAATATTTTCATATACTCATCACTTAAAAAGCCTTGGCCTCCACGAATAATTTCTTCCATATAGTGAGCAGGTGGGGCTACCTCTGTCTCCTTCTCTACCACAATAAAAGTTAATACTTCTTTTACCATGTTATTAGCCATTTTCACTTGAACTACTGCAGGTCGATAACGAACTGCAGTAACTCCTTCCCTTCTAAATAAATACGTTAGGGCTTCAGACGAAATCTCATACACTTTCCCTTCTACAACACCACCATATTCAACAATATCTGCTCGGCCTCCATCGAAGGAACTTATTGTATAACGAAGTGAATAGCCGTCTAGGACACCAGTTCCAATCACCTGGTTAAAATAATGATTTACGTTTGCTTTTATAAAACGCGCAGCGTCCATACAACTTCCATATGCAAAATAGCCGAGAGTACTTTGTTTGGTCAGACGATAGACTTTCCAGTCGCCACTATCAATTCTAGTTTTAAACATCTCGATTTTTAGTGGATCCACAACATACACGTAAGCTTCGTGTACTCCTTGGTCTGTGGAAATGGTTTGAGTTATTCGATCGTAAAAATTGTTTTTTTCAATACCATTATAGCCTTCTAAAGCATCTAGTTTTTGTAACTGTTCATTAGTAATTTCGTATAGCACACCGTAAACTCTACCTTGAATATCCTGTTGTAACGCAGGATATTCAAAACCCGTATCAAACAATAATCCAGTTGTCCAAGCTTGCTCTGCCACACATGTGGCACCTTCTACTAAATGATGATTGCTTTCATTCCTTCTTAATGTTCCATACACAAATACTAATTGTTTGTTCTCCATACAATCTCTCCTTATCATTTATTAATCATAATATGAAATAGTTCAATCACCTGTAAGTGATTATTAATTTAGCAGGAAATTACAGTACCGCATTTAAACTTTCTTAACTCCAGATTCATATCTCGATATAATCAATAGCAGACCGAGAATTACTTTACTATTTCTTTATTAAGTAAATGTGAGCGATTAATCTCTCGTGTCTATGTAATGGTAATTTTATAGAGTAGTAAGTGCAACAGTTATGTTCGTTATTTACAGGTAAAAAGCCGACGAAAAAAAGCTCAAGCCATTTTCGGCTTGAACTTTGGATCTAGTTTCAATACTTTTCTTCATGACCTTAATCTTTACAACTTTACTTTCTTAACTCTAACCAAGCAACAGCTTCACAATGTGTAGTCTGTGGGAACATATCAACAGGCTGTACTTCTTGTGTCGCGTATCCGCCGTCTTCTAAAATTCGTAAGTCACGAGCAAGTGTTGCTGGGTTACATGATACATACACTACACGCTTCGGTTTTTGCTCTAAAATTGTTAGAAGTAATGCTTCGTCGCATCCTTTACGTGGAGGATCGACTACTAATACGTCGGCTGTAATGCCGTCTTTGTACCATTTCGGTATAACGACTTCTGCAAGTCCTTCTTCGAAATAAGTGTTTTTAAATTTGTTGATTTCTGCGTTTCTTTTCGCATCTTCAATGGCTTGTGGTACAACATCAACGCCCAATACTTGCTTCGCTTCTTTCGCCAAGAACAGAGAAATCGTTCCAATTCCACAATAGGCATCAATAACAGTTTCTGTACCTGTTAGTTGAGCATACTCTAGAGCTTGTTTGTATAACACTTCTGTTTGTTCAGGGTTAACTTGATAGAATGAACGAGCTGAAATTTCAAATCGCACATCGCCAATTGTATCTTCAATTGAATCTTTGCCGAACAAAGTGAACGTTTCTTCACCGAAAATAACATTTGTTTTTTCAGAGTTTATATTTTGAACGATTGATGTAACTTCTGGCAAGATTAATTTAATTGCTTCAATTGCTTCTTCTCTTTGTGGGAATTTCTTTTTCTTCGTCACGATCACGACCATGATTTCACTAGTTGCAAGTGCTTTACGAATGACGATGTGACGCAACATGCCTTGGTGAGTTTTTTCGTTATACGGAGTAATACCAATTCGACCTAGTTGTTTTTTCATTTCACGAAGTAGATCATCCGCTTGTTCAGATTGAATGATACATGTATCTGTGTCTACAATTTCATGTGAACGCGTTTTATAAAAGCCACCTACTACTTTGCCATCTTGTAAGGCAAATGGAATCTGTGATTTGTTACGGTAGCGCCATGGGTTGTCCATTCCTTTTACAGGATGAACCGTTACGTGTGGCAACCTAGCAATACGCTCTATTGCATTTTTCACCAATTGTTGTTTCCACTTCAGTTGACCTTCGTATGATAAATGTTGCACTTGGCATCCACCACATTCGTCAAACACATGACAAGGTGGTGCTACGCGGTGTTCTGATGGTTTAATAATTTCAATTAATTTCCCAAAGCCATACGATTTCGTTGTTTTTACTACGTGGATTTCTGCTGTTTCACCTGGCAGTGCACCTACAATAAATAACGGGTAGCCGTCTACTTTCGCGACTCCTGCTCCGTCATGAGTTAAATCTTCAACATGAACCGTGATGCGGTCGTTCTTTTGTACGGGTAAAGACATGTAATTTCCTCCATTTCAATTACTTTAATTGTATCACGAGACGATGAAATAAGGATATTCAGTTACTATTGAGAATTATTTGTTTTACGAGTACGTTTTATACAATTGCTGTACATGCATACTAAGAAGAAAGCATCTTTTGTAGTGACCATTTAAATTTCTGTTTCTATTAATTCGTTATGATAGTTTTAAAGCTATCACTGAAAAATCTTTCCTCTATATCACTTTTGGAATATTATGTTAACATATAATCAAGAATATTTTACTATGATAGAAGGAAGGAGCAATTAAATTGACACATACAAAACAAAAAATTCACCCATTTTTGATGTTTGATGGGACTGCTGAAGAGGCAATGAAATCGTATACTTCTTTATTTAACCAATCTGAAATTATTAACATTACTCATTATGGAGCGAATGAAGCTGGTAAAGAAGGAACCGTTTTACACGCTACATTTTCACTAAAAGGACAAGAGTTCATGGTTAGCGATAGCAATGTGAAGCATGATTTTACTTTTACTCCTTCCCTTTCCATGTTTGTCACATGTGATTCCGAAGAAGAAATTGATCGTGTTTACAATATACTTTCTCTAGATGGAGAAATTTTGATGCCGTTAGCAGCTTACCCATTTAGTGAAAAGTTCGGTTGGTTCAACGATAAATTTGGTGTTTCATGGCAACTAACTCTCCCACTTTAATTAACACTTCACACTATTTAGTTTGGTTGAAAGTACCTACTTTTTAAAGGGTGGTCTGAAATGGAAATAATCATAGCAAGTATCTTCACGATTATCATCACGATTTCTACTGTTTATTATTTAATTAAATTGTTCACTTTGGCCTACAAAAAAGAGGAGATTACTTATATTAAGTTAATGGTTTATGTAACATCTGTGATAACTGTAGGATTTATTGTGGCTTCAATCCTTCCCTTGATGTTTATAATAATAGTTGATGTCTTTTCTTAAGTTTTTTTCATTCATGATTCTAAAGAAGTTAATAAAGAGACAGGTCAACAACAGGAATAAAGAATTTCTTGCGTTGGCCTGTTTTAATGTGAATGTAACTTACTTACCAAAAAGTTACATTCACAATCAATATATAAATCCTTTGAATTTCATCATCTAGAAGAAATGAAACCTTACTGGAAAGAAATTGGTATAGTAACCACAGGTAATTGGAATGGGGAGTGAAGTTGAGATGGAAAAACTTGAAGTAACCAGTCAGAATTGGGGCGACATTATCTTTAAATTATATCTACAATGAAGAAGCCTTCTGCGGGGAAGGCTTTTGTTATGCTTTCTAATCAAACCCTTTTACGATGAATTACATTGACTGTAACTTAACTGCACTTTTGTTACATTCAAAATCGTGTTTCTAATGGTCCACTGAATTGACTTGGAGATAGAACACCATAAACAGACTGAACAATGCGATGAGGCACATCGTGATAAAAACCACTTTTCTCCATAGGTCGCTTGTAAAGTACAGATTCAGAAACAGAAAATAAAGCACGCTGCTGATCAAAATGAAGAATAAAAATCCTTTTATGTCCTCGATTTCATGGGTGAAAATAGAGACCACTAGTCCTAAAAAAAGAAAAACACCGTAAATATTTAACACGGTTCGGACGGTGACTTCTCTTGGTGTATTAGCTTCCGTTGTTGGCAATGCCTGCGAATGAGAGTCCATTTTTCCCCCTCCTCTTCTACTACGTTTACATAACTCTACGAAAAGAAGGATTCGATAGTTTCAAAAGCTGTTTCAATTTATCGTTATTTATTCAAACCTATATACAATTGTTCAACTGGCATGCATCTCATAACACCTCGATTGTGAAGTATTCAACTTACACCTAGGTAACAAAACATAGGAGTTAATGAACACTCTATATTTACAGTGTTTTGTGATGGTTGTAACTTTGACTGATAATTCGCACTTGTTTTAAGTGTTATTTTGCACATCCAACTTTAAAACCCAGCTACCTTCACAAGAGAAGATTAGCTGGGTTTCATAATAATTTCATCCAATCATTTATAGAATTATTCAATAAGAAAATGCTTTAGAAACAGTAGTTGAAAGTAATATCCTTCATTCACTAATTAAGGAATTAAATAATTTTATAGGAAGTTATACCTCAACTTGTATTGAAGGTGGCTGACAATTGCCATTTAAAAAGGAGTAGGTTACTACTTTTATTTTTTTGCCATTTAACATCAAATTGATACGATTCCTACAGTGGCTCACAGAAAATAATTAGGTTGCCAAATGGATCTTTGATGCGTATTTCCATAAATCCCCAAGGTGCTTTCTCCATGTGGGGACTAACTTTCCCCGAACATCTTTCGAGTAACTCTTTATAATAATCTTTCAACCGTGTCGTTTCGATGCGGACTGCTCCGCCCGGCTGACAATCGCCAGTGTGCTCCGACACATGGAGGATACATCCATCCCTGGAGAGCATCATATATAACGGCATTCCTTCATCAAACCGGTGCTCCCCGTCAATATTAAACCCGAGATAATCAACATAAAAAGCTTTTGCTTTCTGTTCGTCGAAACTCCGTACTATTGGAACCGCAGATTTCATAGAGACTTGTTTCCCACTGATCATCCATTCTCCTCCTCATTTAATGCATATATAATCTAAAATCTTGAATCCAAAATATTGTTACCAAGTTTTCATAAGGTCGTCCAATATCATTTCTTCTGTAATGGAACCACCCTAGTACATCTACTTATATGCTTGCCCCCATGGTGAGTTTGACTACTTGGCAGCTTCTTCTCTATACTCAACGTTCTTTATAAATTCCCCTACTGGGTTCTTGTGATTCTTCAAGTGAGTTCGGATTTGCACTTACGACATATTTTTCTAACAAGGTAAACAACTTCCCATCAATTTCTTTTCCTTCATCTTGAAACTCTTTTCGTAATTGGTTCAGTGCGTCTTTTTGCGCAGCAATGACTTTTTTTGTTAGTTGTTTTTCCTCAAAAAAAACTCACTTTAAATTAATAAACTATTCGTTCTTCATTTGATCTGATTTTTCCAAGAAATAATATTATTTCTTAAAACCACTTGCTTGAAACGGTCCCTCTACTGTGACAATCCCTATATACCGTGCAATCTCTTGTGGAGTTTCCTTTAACTCATTTTGTAGCCATTGTTGTATGACACCTAAGTGGGCTGAAACTATATAAGAGAGCAAATACTCTCTAGGTACTTTCATATCATCTTCATTTGCCTCTGCTTCCTTTAAAAATACCTTCCCGATGTTTGTCTTAATATATTCCTTTAGCTTAATCTGAAAGGTAACATTTCCATTTGGTCCAAGGACTGCTTTCATAAAAGCTGCATTGTCTTTAATGTACTCCAGTAGCTTTACTGAATGCGCAAGCGGTTTCTGATTTTCGCTGAATTTCCTTAAATCAACAACTTTAATATCCTTTGCAATATCTTCGATTTCATGGAAAAATTCGTTTTCACATTTCTCTAGCAAATCAAACTTATCCTGATAATGTAAATAAAAGGTGCCACGATTTATATCTGCATTTGATGTAATATCTCTTACTGTAATCGATTCAAACCCTTTTTCCTCTATTAATGCTGCTAGTGCCTCCCTAATCAATCTTTTAGTGCGAGCAATTCGACGGTCAACCTTTTGTTCTGACATTATACACACCCACTTTTGAAAATTTTTTTAGAGATTATGAACAGAAGACCTTTAAAGTGTTGATTTCACAACAATAACTCAATTACTGATTATTGAATTCACTAATATACAAATTATAATAGATACTGTGGTCAATAATCAACACCGTGTTCATTAAAAGGAGGGAGAGATTTTTATGAAATTCTTTAAACAAAAATTAGTAGTATTGTCACCTTTACTTGTACTTACAGTTGCTCTTATTTTTTCACTTACATTGGTCCCATCTATTAACCCTACTCTGAAGAATATGCCTATTGCAATCGTCAACGAAGATGAAGGCGTTGAAATTCCTAAGCAAGGGAAATTGAATATGGGTAATGTCCTTGTTGAAAAAGTTCAATCTATGTCCAAAGAAGACTCTAATGAAGAACCTATTATTAATTGGGTATCTGTATCAGATAGAGACACGCTTATGGAAGGTTTGAACAATAAAGAGTATTATGCAGCACTCATCATCCCTAACGATTTTAGTCAAAACCAAGCTTCACTTCAAACACCAAAACCTTCTTCACCTAACATTGAAATATTGATTAATGAGGGGATGAATGCAACAGTCGCAAGAATGGCTGGACAAATGCTCTCCGGAATTACTGAAAACTTCAGTCATAATCTGTCAATGCAATTACTTGCTGGATTTGAAAAGCAAGGTGAGAATATATCACCTAAGCAGGCTGCCCTGTTAGTAGATCCCCTTACTGTAACTGTGACAAATGTTAACGCAGTTGGAACACATAGTGCTAATGGGAACGCACCTGTTTTATTCATCCAACCACTTTGGATGAGTAGCATTGTTGGGGCAGCTATTGTCTTCTTTTCAATAAAGAAAATGAAAATTGTAAACAGAAGAGCAAGTATCTTATCAAAACTCACACAGATTTTTTCAGGAGCTCTTCTATCCTTTATCGTTGGATTTGGATTAACTGGAATTCTGGACAGTTGGTTGGGTTTCCATATTCCTATGTTTATAGACACAGCACTATTTGTGAGCTTATCTTATTTAACTTTCTTTTTACTAATATCTGCAGTGACTAATTGGCTCGGTTTTAAAGGTATTGGAGTATTTGCTTTACTGTTTTTCTTTGGAATACCACTTTTATCAATGCCGCCTGAATTTATGTCTGCCTTTTACCGAGACTGGATTCACTCTTGGTTACCAATGCGATTTAGTGTAGAAGGTCTTCGTAACTTATTGTATTTTGGAAAATTTTTAAGTTTTGATAGTCCAACACTAGCTCTATTTAATATTTCATGGATAAGTCTTTTAATCATATTCGTTTCGGCGTTTAAACCCAAACCAGAAAATGAGCAAGGCACGGTAAAGTGAACATGAATGAGGGGTGATTGGAAATGGCAGAATTATCACAGAGGAAAAAGGAAAGAAATTTAGATGATCTCATAGATTTTATGGAAAAGAAGCCTAATAATTTCGGTGAGCTTATTCAATCAGCCGCTGATTCTAAGCCGCGCAGGTCTTTTGCTCCATTAATTCCTAAGAATGAGACCTCGATTAAAAACTTTACGTTTTCACAAAAATTGAAAGTTGTGCCTAGAATGGCAAGAGTAATGAAAGGAATGTGGAAAGGTAAACGGTACTATAGTAAAAAAGTTGTATCGAAACAGACAGAAGCTCCAATGGAACTTTTTGAGGAAATAAAACAATTGGCTCAAAGATTAGGAGCAGTTGATGTAAAATTCGTAAAGGATTTACCTTCGAAGCAAGTATTTAAAGGAAAATCAATACCTCATCAAAACGCAGTCGTGTTCACCGTTGAGATGGACAATGAAAAAATCCAAACTGCCCCTAGCTTTGAATGCTTTGCTGAAGTAGCAAAGGGATACGGTGATTTGGCTGTAATTTCAAATGAAGTGTGTGAGTTTATTCGACAAAAAGGGTACTCTGCCTATCCAAGCACTGCAATGGGAGGACAAATGGATTATGTTGCAATTGGTGAATTAGCAGGTTTAGGAGCAATCGGATATCATGGACTTCTAATTACACCTGATGCCGGAGCTCGAGTACGAATAAGTACCATTTATACAAATATTGATACGTTTCCAGTCGAGACAGAGAATCCCCACCTATGGGTCCGAGAATTTTGCTCATACTGTAGAAAATGTGTTCGAAGCTGCCCAGTTCAAGCAATCAACAATGAACCACAAGTGAATGAAAATGGAGATATAACGTGTATCGATTATAAAACATGCATTAAATATTTCTTGGCAAATTATGGTTGTGCAAACTGCATCAAAGTATGCCCTTTTAGTACAGCAGGTTATCATAAAATACAAAAGGGGTATTTAAAGAAAAAGAGTGTAAATGAGAGAACTGACTATTAGGTACAACTAATTTAGAATGAATAGATGAGAAGAGGCATTCGGTAAGCTCGAAAGGGTTTTGGAGTGCCTCTTGCTATCAAACCCAACGAGTCCTACTCCTATAGTAAAATATTAAAATAATAACTCCTTAATCAACTATTAAGTACATTCATTTACAAAATATAAAAATTGAAAAGATTTATTTCACATTATTTAGTCTACTACGTAATACAAGAGTTACCCCATAATCAGTAGAATTGCAGTGGTAAATACTATGTCAGAGGTGGTACATTTCAATGGCTGTATTTATATTTATATACTTGGAATAAGTTCGGATATAAGTATTAATAGCAAAAGAAGCCTAAAAAAAAATTACTTTCTACCAGCCACTCAGCCAATCAGCTCAATAGAATTATCTGAAAAAGAAAAACCCTGCAGAGATCTCTCTGAACTGAACCCCGAATAGTGGA
>NZ_AMGD01000046.1:0-1238 GCF_000297555.1 Paenisporosarcina sp. TG-14 | reverse complement strand
AATAAATGGGAATTGGGCGATTATGTCCATACTCATAATCTTAAGACTGCGAGGTGGTAAAGATGGAGCAAAAAATATTTGGATATCGTAGAGAAAACGGTAAAGTCGGGATTCGTAATCATGTCATTATTTTACCAGTGGATGATATTTCTAATGCGGCATGTGAGGCAGTAGCTAAACAAATTCAAGGAACTATGGCTCTTCCTCATGCTTATGGAAGACTGCAGTATGGACCCGATTTAGATTTGCATTTCAGAACAATGATTGGAATTGGATCAAATGCAAACGTAGCAGCTGTTGTTGTTATTGGAATTGAAGAAAATTGGTCAAAGAAAATCGCAGAAGGCATTGCCGAAACAGGAAAGCCTGTCTCTTATTTTTCCATTGAAGGTAACGGAGATTTAGAAACCATTCGTCAAGCTTCTTGGAAAGCAAAAGAATATACACAATGGGCATCCGAACTTCAAAGAGAACCCGTAGAGTTAAAGGACTTAACGATCAGTATCAAATGTGGAGAATCCGATACAACGACTGGACTTGGTTCATGTCCCACGGTTGCTCAAGCGGTTGATCGCTTCGTTGATGCAGGTGCCACCGTGTTTTTTGGTGAAACATCTGAGCTAACTGGTGGAGAGCATTTAATTGGCGATCGTATGGCCACCCCAGAACTTCAGGAAAAATTCATGTCTATATATAATAATTATATAGGTGAAATTGAATCTAAAGGAGTCGACTTGTTAGGTTCTCAACCAACTCAAGGAAATATTGCGGGTGGACTATCAACTATTGAAGAAAAGGCTCTTGGTAATATAGCGAAAACAGGCACTAAACAGGTAATTGGGGTGTTAGAACCAGCTGAAGAACCGTCAAATGGGAATGGACTTTACTTTATGGACACATCCTCTGCCGCAGCTGAATGTATCACTTTAATGGCAGCTGCAGGAGCAGTGCTTCATCTCTTCCCAACCGGTCAAGGGAATATTATTGGTAACCCAATTGAACCTGTAGTTAAGATTACCGCGAATCCTATGACTGCAGGAACCATGAGTGAACATGTTGATGTGGATGTAAAGGGCTTATTATCCCGACAGATATCTCTTGAAGAAGCAGGAAATCAGTTAATGGAAATTATTTATCGTACGGTTAATGGTCGTCTTACAAGTGCTGAAGCTTTAGGACATAAAGAGTTCGTCATGACTAAATTATATCGTAGTGCCTGATTTTCTTTCTCTCTTCAC